>JAJBTS010000248.1:0-3998 GCA_020860885.1 Bacteroidales bacterium | reverse complement strand
GAGGGTAGGCTGTATATCCTCACACAAATGTACTAATTTGAAAGCTAATCACAACAATCTTATACAGAAAGCAAATGAACAAATGCTGTATATCCTCACACAAATGTACTAATTTGAAAGCTAATCACAACGGACAAAATCAAAGAATCAGACTCATTGATGCTGTATATCCTCACACAAATGTACTAATTTGAAAGCTAATCACAACTAATAATCAAAAATAACTTATCATGGAAGAGCTGTATATCCTCACACAAATGTACTAATTTGAAAACTAATCACAACCCAATAGCACCTAACATTGATGGGACAACAGCTGTATATCCTCACACAAATATAGTAATTTTGAATCTAATCGCAATTTACACCGGGAATTTTCACCGTACTTTATTTAACCCTATTGCATCCGAAAATCAATACTGAACTTTTCAACAAATAAAAATGAGCTTGTGAATGAAAATAATTCCATTTTTATTGTACATCTTTGTAGAATATTTAATTCTACGCAATGGACTTGCGGTCGAAGAGTTATTACATTTGCAGAACAAGAATAAGATGGAACAGAAACAACAGTTACAAACATTAAATTATTCAGGCATATTCCTGTCCTGTTTTTCCAATGATAATACTTCGTGTGTTCATGCCACTAAAGATCATACGTTACTTTACCTTTATTCGGGTGAACAGATTATAGAAGAAAACAGACAGCAAACGGTTATTTCCCCGGGAGAATGCGCTTTTATCCGTCGTGATCACCGTATTACCATGTTCAAAAACCCTTGCGGTGAAGAACAATACAAGGGTATATCCCTAACCTTCAGGCGGAATTTTCTGCGGGAATTTTACAACAAACTGGATAAAAACGAGATCCCGAAAAATGTAACCTCTCCGGAAGAAAGTCTGTTCAGGATTGAAGCCAGACCCGATATTACCAGCCTCTTCCAGTCGCTCACGCCTTATTTCAATTCGAATATCCAGCCGACGGAGGAAATAATAAACCTGAAATTACAGGAAGGGATTTATTCCTTATTAAACATCAATAAAAACTTTTTTCCTGTTTTATTCGACTTTACAGAACCCTGGAAAATCGATATTCTTGAGTTCATGAATGAAAATTATATGTACGAGTTTACTATGGAAGAAATAGCTTCTTACACCGGACGTAGTCTGGCTACTTTCAAACGCGACTTTGCTAAAATAAGTGATATCACTCCGCAAAAATGGCTAATCAATAAGAGATTACAGATCGCTTACGAGAAACTGCAAAACAAAAATAAGAAAGTAAGCGACGTGTATGTAGAAGTGGGTTTCAAGAATCTCTCTCACTTTTATTCAGCATTCAAAAAGCAATTCGGGTATTCCCCAAGAAAATAAAACAAATAAGGTTATGAAAAGAATAATATTCATCCTCATTGCAGGAATAGTTATCTGCACACATCCGATGAACGCGCAAAATCAGAAACTGAAAATAACAATAGGCAGTAATGAATTTACTGCCACATTGAACGATAACGAAACCGTACGGGCATTTGTAGATATACTTCCGCTGACGGTCCATATGAACGAAATGGGGGGATATGAAAAGTATCATTATTTACCTCAAAACCTACCCGGTTCAGCTACCAACCCAGGCACTACTTATGAAGGAGATTTAATGATATGGGCTTCGAATTGCCTGGTACTTTTCTACACCACACGTTCCACTTCATACAGTTATATCCGGTTAGGCCGTATTGATGACACATCCGGACTCCGACAAGCTTTGGGAACAGGAAATGTAGAAATAACCTTTGAACTCGAAGGAAACTCAACAGACCTTGAATCTATTGAAGAAATGAAAAATATTTCTATTGTTTCCGCCTTGCCTGCAGAAAATTATGTGGAGGTAACCGGGGATTTCGAAACACTTTCTTTGTATAGCCTGAGCGGCAAGCTTGTGGCTCAATCGAGAGATAAAATAATCCGTACAGACAATCTTCCTCCCGGAGTTTATTTATTAAGAATAGAGTCCCGGAAAGAAGGATCGGTAACCCTGAAAATTTCGAAGTTTTAATGTTTCACTGCTTCCTCCACATCTTTAACCGAATAGAAGGTTCCCGATAACCTTCTTTTACTATCTATCAAAAAAAACGAAGGGGAGGCAATCACGTTGTAATTAGAGAAATTTTCTCCTTCGAAACCTTTGAAGTCGCAAAGCTTATCCTCCCACGGGAAATTTTTAATCTCTTCTTCGTAACGTTCCTTATTCGTATCGGCAGCAATGGATACGACCCGTATTCCTTCTTCCCTGAGTTTGGGATAAATACTTATCAAACGAAACATTTCATTGACACACGAACTGCAATCCGAATCGTAGAAAGCAATCAATGTTTTTCCGTATGGCTCCTTCGATTCGTTCAGACCCACCAGAGGAGACATAATCTGTCCGTTATTCGCGCGGTATGCACCGGTAGCCCGTTGCAGGCTGCCGATAGAAGAAGTAAAACTTGGGTTCAACATGGAAAGAATACTGTCGCGTGCCTGATACCAGCCGAAACGCTCGGTTTCGGTAACAGTACTCGCAAGAAATGCCTCGTAATAAGGAGCGGAAAGCCTGTCCAATGTACGTAGTACCGATGCTGCATATTCCTGTTGCTTATCCTCTCCGGCGGTATGATTGAACAGGCTGATATAAAAATTGCATACACTCTCCCATAATGTACCCGAAGTATAAAGGGCTATTATATCCAATATATCCTTTCCTGCTTGTAACCATGCCGTTTGTTGCATGTAACGGCTCTGTGTAATGAAGATATGACTTAAGAATCTGTTTTCTTCCGAATGCGGGAACTTCACGGTCTCCATATCGACTGTTGAAGAATGGCACTTTGCCAAAACCGAAGGTTCGGAAACAACCATTTCGATACCACCTGCACCAGAAACCACCAGTGCTGCCATACCGGAGTAATCATTTCCGGACAGATGGAACACGGCTTTACCAGAAACATCGATAGTAGTAAGCAACGAGTCGACCTGTGTCGCTGCAAAATAAAAAAGTTTAGCCTCTTTCCCTGCCATCAATGGAAAGTGTATGACTACCTGCTGCGCCCTAAGGTTGTATATACCAACCACCCATACGATAATTGATATATATATAATTTTTTTCATTATTCGGCGCTATAGATTGCGAACATCCTTTTTATAAGTGAACGGTTTTCTTTTTGTTCCCGTAGGCAGTATCGGCCGCCTGAGAAATAGATCCGAGGATAGATTAATCCGGTTGTGCAGGGGCACAACCGGAAAGCAATTTAATTAATTATCAGAAACTCTTTACACAACGCGTATAAGTACCACCGACAGACGACTTAGGACCACGAAACGACATAATCCCGAAATATCCCCAGTACCAGGCATTCGTACTACTACTTTCGCTACTACTCCAATAACGCTGCTTAATCAGATCTACTGTACCGGGCGCGGATGTAACCTGCGAAGAAAGCTTACTATGCACACTATGCACTTTTCCTAATTCTGCCAAAGTAGGCAACCTCCATCCGCCCATACTACGATATTCAGCATCCACATAGTTACCATTCTCACAATTTTGCTTCGATGTACTCCAGTTTCTCGTTTCACTACCACCGTTACCATCCGTCTTAAAGAAGCAGACATCCTTACCGGTAGCAGTAAAGTAATTGGCTGTTGTAGCGAAGCTGGAAGAATTGGCTAAACCCGTCAGGTAACCGCTGGTTTTCTGTTTATATTCTCCCCCTACCGACAGATATCCCGGACAGCAGATACAATCCGGTACTGAAATTTCCAGTTTTAGCATATTATCACTACCCGTGCCGGCAGAATCGTTATTATATACTACAAACAACTGGGCTTTCAGGGCTTGGGAACGGTCCAGTCCGGCAGCCTTGGAATTCAGGTTGGGGTTGGAATAAGATTAAGGGGAGCAAAAGGAGATGGAATTTGGCTTGTAAATCAACTACAGAATTTATATCCAAGCAAAATTT
>JAJBTS010000279.1 GCA_020860885.1 Bacteroidales bacterium | reverse complement strand
AGAGCACGTGATTTGTAATCTCGGGGTCGTTGGTTCGAATCCGACAAGAGGCTCAAAAAAAAGCTTGCATTATGCAAGCTTTTTTATTTCTCTTTAATCAAACACGGTAAGATCCCATTCTTCCTGATAGTCCAAAAACGGCATCCCCTCTTCATTAAAAAAAACAGGCAACCAGACATATCTGCCGTCCACAGGATTTTTCGGACGCCAACGATCCGCCATAAATATATAAGCGTCTTTTTTATCCTGAACAGGTATAATATAAGTGCTTTGAGAAAAGAAAGTTGTTTCAGAGTTTTCTCCTATACATGGATTCGGATAGCGGGTCCATTCCCCCATAATATCATCGGCTACCAACAAACGGGCAGGATTAGGATCCCAGCCGGTGCAACCGGAGGTAATCAGAAAATATTTTCCCTGATGTTTGAAAAGAGCCGGAGCTTCATTATGTCCAGCCGGATCAATACGGATATAATTACCTGTATAATCCATATAATCATCTGTTAGTTCAGCAATATGTAAAGTCAGATTTTCTTCTGAAGAATAGATGTGATACGTTTTTGCATCCTCGTCTACGAACAAGGTCATATCTCTCGACATCTGTCCTGTGGGAAAATCGCGACGGATAAAGAGTCCGTTATTTACAGCGGCATACCATTCCGGAGTCCACCATTTTTCCACATCAGAAGAGGTTATTTTCGATTCTCTTTGTTTTGTGGTCATATTAGCAGGCCACTTACCGGGATTAACACGACCTGACCGGATGTATTTATAAGGACCCGTTACATGATCACTAATAGCCAGCCCTACACGGGCTGCGTCATACCCTTTCCCTTTCAATTCCAGATGAAAGTACATAACAAACTTTCGTGTTTTCTCATTGTAAATTACTTTGGGACGTTCAATGATGCATCCGGCTTCAATTTCACTTCCACTTCCGACAGGATCTACTTCCAATACAATTCCTTTATTTTCCCAATCGTACAAATCCGTAGATTTATAGCAAGTCACACCATGCTCGGCCGAGTTATTTTTCTCATTCTTATATTCTCCGAACCAATAATAAGTATTGTTATAGAAAAGAACCCCTCCTCCATGAGCATTGATAGGAACACCATCGGTATCCTTCCATATTTCGCCCGGATGGAACGATGAATAATCCTGTGCATTCGCTGCTAGTAAGGAAAACAATAATAAGATTAAAGTTAAGTGTGTTTTTGTATTAATAATCTCAATTTTATAATCTATAAATCACTGACCTTTTTTAAGTAATCCATTATATTGGCAGGAGGTCGTTCGTGGGTTAATTCGTTTTTCATGAAATCCATATAAGGCTCTATATGTTTAAAGAACTTATAATAGCCTTTACATAGATAATTTAGTCCGGGTTCCCCTGTATCAGTTTCCATGATCCTATTCTTAGGACATTCTCCATTACAGGCAAAAAGGAAATCACATTCTTTGCATTTACCCGGTAAACCATTCTTCTTTGATTTCCCAAAATCCAACTGCTTCTTTGAGTACATCATTTCTGTTAAGGTCTGATTTTGTATATTTCCTCTTTTATATTCCGGATAAACCAAATGATCACAGGCATATATATCTCCATTATATTCCATTACTCCGGCATGTCCGCAAGTTGGCGCTAAAATACAAGTTCCGGGTTCTACTCCTACCCAGTTAGCTAAAGTCGAATCAAAATATTGTATAAAAAAGTTTCCTACATCGTTTCTCACCCATTCATCGAATATGGCAATCAAAAAATCTCCCCATTTTTCCGGATCCACATTCCAGGGAGCATAACTGCCATCTTCTAATCTTTCTACTATGGGAGCAAACTGAATATAATGGCAATCCATACTTTTAAAGAAACGGTAAAATTCTAAAGGATAATTGGAGTTGTAATCATTTACAACTCCCATAACATTAAAATCAACATCGTGTTTTTTTAAGAGTTCGATACCCTTCATTACCTGATTAAAAGAAGGGCGGCCATCCGGAGTTTTGCGGTAGCGATCATGGAAGTTTTGCGGACCATCGATGGAGATACCGATGAGAAAGTTATTGTCCTTAAAAAATCGGCACCATTCATCATTGAGAAGAGTACCGTTGGTTTGCAGGCAATTGGAAATAGGACGGCCTCCGCCATATTTACGCTGATACAACAATGCTTTCTTATAAAAAGAAATATCCCGCATCAATGTCTCTCCACCGTGCCAGGTAAACAGTACCTCCATCATGGTTTGTGATTCGAGGTACTGCTTGGTAAATTTCTCCAACAGCTCATCACTCATTTGAAATCGCTTTTCATCCGGATATAAATCTTTTTTCTCCAGATAATAGCAATACTTACACCTTAGGTTACACATAGGTCCTATGGGTTTAAGCATTACATAAAGAGGTCTTCCAAAAGGAGCGAAAGCGGGTTCCATAATAAAAAGAATAAATTATTGTTATTTCTTCTGCTTTTGTTCTTCTACAATAGCATCTATCACAGCTACCGTAGTAATATGTACTATATCACGAACAGAGCTTTCTATATCGGTGAAATGGATGGGCTTTTTCAATCCCATTTGAATCGGGCCGATCATCTCTCCTACTTCCATTTCCTGCATAAGTTTTTGAGCGATGTTAGCAGAACTTAAATTAGGAAATATTAAAGTATTTACATCTTTACCCAGCAGTTTGCTGAAAGGATATTTTCTGTCTCTCAATTCTTTATTTAAGGCAAAGTTCACCTGCATCTCACCATCAATGGCAAGGTTGGGATATTTCTCCTGCATTACTCGCACCACTTCATGCATGCTGGCCGGACTCCCTTCCGAATCTGCACCGAAGTTGGAATAAGAGATAACCGCCATTACCGGTTGGTGCATAAAGAAATTAACAGCATCAGCCGTCAATCGGGCGATATCAATCACATTCTCTGTAGTCGGACGACGATTAATCAAAGTATCCGCAAAGAAATAAGTTCCCTTCTGCCCTGTCAGAATATGCATGGTACCGAAAGTTTTATATCCGTCTTTGATTCCGATTACTTCTTTAGCAACCTTTATCGTATTAGAATATTTAGTATAAACACCGGTTATAAAAGCATCTGCATCCCCTGTTTCAACCATCATCATACCGAAGTAGTTGCGTTCAAACATCTTATCTTTTGCCTCATCTAAAGTAGCACCTTCACGGGCACGTTTATTAGCTAAAATCTCTGCATAACGATTGCGGCGATCCGCTTCATTATCGTGACGTAAATTCACTATTTCTATTCCTTCCAGATCGATATGATGTTCTGCTGCTAATTTTTCTATACGTTCGTCATTACCTAATAAAATAGGATGAGCGATACCCTCATCACGCACCTGAGCTGCCGCTTTGAGCATATTCTCATGACTACCTTCTGCAAATACAACCTTCTTAGGATTCTTCTGAGCCATCTCGGTAAATTCACGAATCAGCTTATTATCGTAGCCCATCATGTCCCGTAAACGATCTTCATAAGCATCCCAGTTGCTTATTGTTTTTCTTGCCACTCCCGAATCAATAGCCGCTTTTGCAACTGCAGTAGAAACCCACGTTAATAACCTTGGATCCATGGGTTTCGGGATTATATAATCTCTACCAAAGGATAACATTCTCAAACCACAAGCTGCATTAACCACATCGGGTACATTTTCTTTCGCTAAAGAAGCAATCGCTTTTACTGCAGCCAGTTTCATTTCTTCATTAATAGCGGTGGCACGTGTATCCAAAGCTCCGCGGAAAATATAAGGAAATCCTAAAACATTATTTACCTGATTGGGATAGTCAGAACGTCCGGTAGCAAGAATAATATCCGGTCTGGATGCCATAGCTTTTTCATAGGAAATCTCCGGATTGGGATTCGCCAAAGCAAATACAATAGGATTATCAGCCATACTTTGAACCATTTCCGCAGTTAAAACATCTGCAACAGACAAACCTAAGAACATATCTGCTCCGACAAGAGCTTCTGCTAAAGTTTCAACTTCCCGGGTAGTAGCAAAAAAAGCTTTCTCTTCTGTCAGGTTACTTCTCCTGACTGAAATTACCCCCTTGCTATCGCACATTATAATATTCTCTTTCTTTGCACCCAAAGACATATACAATCGGGTACAAGAAGTAGCAGATGCACCGGCACCATTTACAACAATCTTAATATCTTCTATTTTTTTACCTGTCAATTCCAATGCATTCAATAAACCAGCTCCGGAGATTATTGCTGTACCATGCTGATCATCATGCATCACCGGAATATCCAATTCGGCTTTCAGTCTCCTTTCAATTTCAAAACATTCAGGAGCTTTAATATCTTCCAAATTAATCCCTCCAAAGGTAGGCGCAATAGCTTTTACTGCATCCACGAATTTATCTATATCTTTTTCATTGACTTCTATATCAAAAACATCAATCCCAGAGAATATCTTAAATAAAAGCCCTTTTCCTTCCATCACCGGTTTACCCGCTAAAGCTCCTATGTCTCCTAATCCAAGAACAGCTGTTCCATTAGAGATAACTGCCACTAAATTACCTTTTGCTGTATAATCGTAAGCTGTTTCAGGATCCTTTTCAATTTCAAGACAAGGTTCTGCCACACCCGGAGAATAGGCTAAAGCCAAATCCGATTGAGTGCTGTGAGGTTTAGTTGGAATAACTTCTATTTTACCTGGTTTTCCTTGAGAGTGATAAAGTAATGCCTTCTGCTTTGTAACTTTTGCCATGAATCTAATATTAATTTATTAAAAAAATAGGTATATTGACTGCAAAGTTACACTTATACATTCAATATACCTATAATTTGGTATTTTAATTTAGAATAAAATTAATATTCTTTAATCATCTTCTATCATTGCGTTAAATGCTCTGGAACGGCCTGAATTAAACCTCGTTCTCTCAAAGTCTTCTTTACTTCCTACAACTATTTTCTCGTATTCCTTCAGTCCGGTTCCTGCAGGTATTAAATGTCCACAAATCACATTTTCCTTCATACCTTCCAGTTTGTCTACCTTACCGTTAATAGCAGCTTCATTTAAGACTTTTGTTGTTTCCTGGAAAGAAGCCGCAGACATAAAGCTGGTAGTTTGCAAAGCAGCACGGGTAATACCCTGAAGTACCTGATTAGCAGTTGCAGGCACAGCATCTCTTACTTCAACCAGTTTGAGGTCACGCCGTTTTAATGCAGAATTTTCATCCCTAAGCTTACGTGCAGTTACAATCTGTCCTGCTTTCAGATTTGGAGAATCACTGGCATCAATAACCACTTTTTTACTCCATATACGGTCGTTTTCTTCCATCACCGCATTCTTGTCTACTAATTGTTGTTCTAAGAAACGAGTGTCACCCGGTTCAACAATTTCCACTTTACGCATCATTTGTCGAACAATTACTTCGAAGTGTTTGTCGTTGATCTTCACTCCCTGAAGACGGTATACATCCTGAACTTCATTCACAATGTATTCCTGAACCGCGGTAGGTCCACTGATAGCAAGAATATCAGACGGAGTAATAGCACCATCGGACAAAGGAGTTCCAGCACGAACATAATCATTTTCCTGAACAAGGATCTGTTTAGACAAAGAAACCAGATAAGTCTTATATTCTCCCGTTTTGGAAGTTACTATTACTTCACGGTTACCACGTTTAATTTTACCAAAAGAAACTTCACCGTCAATTTCAGAAACCACTGCCGGGTTGGATGGATTACGTGCTTCAAACAATTCCGTCACACGAGGCAAACCTCCCGTAATATCCCCTGCTTTTCCAACAGCACGAGGAATCTTAACAAGAACTTCTCCCAATTTTATCTCATCACCTTCTTCTTTTACTACGTGAGCGCCTAAAGGTAAGTTATAAGTTTTAACTGTATCACCATTTTCATCAATAATCTGAGCTGCAGGAACTTTTGTCTTATCACGAGATTCGATTATAATCTTTTCCCGTAATCCTGTTTGCTCATCATACTCATTTTTATAAGTAACATTCTCAATTACATTTTCAAAATTAATTCTACCCGGAACTTCCGATACGATTACAGCATTGAACGGATCCCATTCTATAATCAGATCTCCTTTTTTAACAGTATCACCGGGTTTGAAATACAATTTTGCTGCATACGGGATATTATGCGTAGCCAATACGATATTAGTTACAGGATCAATGATACGTAATTCTGACAGACGACTGATAACAATCTGATATGGATTTCCGAATTCATCCACTGTATCTACCGTACGAAGTTCATCAATTTCCAATATTCCGTCGTATTTGGATGTTACATTATTTTCTGTAGCAATGTTTGAAGCAATACCCCCTACGTGGAAAGTACGTAATGTTAACTGAGTTCCCGGTTCACCAATAGATTGAGCTGCAATAACTCCGACAGCTTCTCCTTTCTGTACCATTCTACCGGTAGCCAAATTACGGCCATAACATTTTGCACAAACACCTTTTTTCGATTCACAAGTAAGTACCGAACGGATTTCCACTCTTTCAATACCTGCTTCATCTATTTTTTCAGCAATATCTTCTGTAATTTCTTCTCCTGAACGAACAATATATTCTGTACTACCGGGCATTTGAATATCATGAACAGAAGTACGACCTAATATACGTTCGTATAATGAGGCAACAACATCTTCGTTATTTTTTAATTCTGTCGCTACTAAACCACGAAGAGCACCACAGTCTTCTTCGTTGATGATAACATCATGAGATACATCCACCAAACGACGAGTCAGATATCCTGCATCGGCAGTTTTAAGAGCTGTATCGGCCAAACCTTTACGAGCACCGTGAGTAGAAATAAAATATTCCAATACGGATAAACCTTCCTTAAAGTTAGAAAGAATAGGGTTTTCAATAATCTGTCCACCTTCAGCTCCTGACTTTTGAGGTTTTGCCATCAATCCACGCATACCCGATAACTGACGAATCTGTTCTTTACTACCACGAGCTCCGGACTCCAACATCATATAAACCGAGTTGAATCCTTGATCATCCTCTCTTAATTGTTTCATCAATATATCTGACAAACGAGAGTTTACGTGAGTCCAGGTATCAATAATCTGGTTATAACGTTCATTATAAGTAATAATACCCATATTGTAATTGCCCATAATCTGCTCAACTTCAGCATCACCTTCTTTAACAAGGGTTTCTTTTTCTTTCGGGATGATAATATCATCCAGGTTGAAAGACAATCCTCCTTTAAAGGCCATGGTATATCCTAAATCTTTAATATCATCCAGGAATTGAGCTGTACGAGCTACACCACAGATCTTAATGACTTTACCAATAATATCTCTTAATGATTTTTTAGATAATTCTTCGTTGATGAATCCTACTTCTTTAGGAACAAATTCATTAACCATTACACGTCCTACAGAAGTTTCCACCATATGATTGATCAGATTACCTTCTTTATCAACATCATCAACTAAAATATGGATGGGAGAATGTATATCTACCTGTCCTTCATTGTATGCAATAATTGCTTCTTCAGGACCATAAAATTTCAAACCTTCACCCTTAGCTCCTTTTCGAAGCTTGGTAATGTAGAATAATCCTAATACCATGTCCTGAGAAGGAACTGTAATAGGAGCTCCGTTTGCAGGATTCAATATATTATGAGAAGCCAGCATTAACATCTGTGCTTCCAGAATAGCTTCATTACCTAAAGGTAAATGTACGGCCATCTGGTCTCCATCGAAGTCCGCGTTAAAAGCAGTACAGGATAATGGGTGTAGTTGAATTGCTTTTCCTTCAATCAACTTAGGCTGGAATGCTTGTATACCTAAACGGTGCAAAGTCGGAGCACGGTTCAATAATACAGGATGACCTTTCATTACATGTTCTAAGATATCCCATACTATAGGCTCTTTTCTGTCTACAATCTTTTTAGCCGATTTTACAGTCTTTACAATACCTCTATCAATAAGTTTACGTATAATAAAAGGTTTATATAGTTCTGCTGCCATATTCTTAGGAATACCGCACTCATGCATTTTCAATTCTGGTCCCACAACAATTACGGAACGGGCAGAATAATCCACACGTTTTCCTAATAAGTTTTGACGAAAACGCCCTTGTTTTCCTTTCAAACTATCGGATAGTGATTTTAAAGGACGGTTAGCATCTGTTTTAACAGCGCTTGACTTGCGGGAATTGTCGAAAAGAGAATCCACAGCTTCCTGAAGCATACGTTTTTCATTCCTTAAAATTACTTCGGGAGCTTTGATATCGATAAGTCTTTTCAAACGATTGTTACGAATAATAACACGACGATAAAGATCGTTCAAATCAGATGTAGCAAAACGTCCTCCATCCAAAGGAACCAGTGGGCGCAGTTCTGGAGGAATGACCGGAACCACTTTAACAATCATCCATTCCGGACGATTCTTACCTTTTGAAGCACGGAAAGATTCCACAACCTGCAATCTTTTCAACGCTTCGTTTTTCCTTTGCTGGGATGCGTCATTACTTGCTTTATGACGCAAATCATAAGAAAGAGTATCCAAATCCAGGCGAGCCAGAAGATCATAAATTGCTTCCGCACCCATTTTAGCAATAAACTTATTGGGATCGTTATCATCCAATTGCTGATTGCCTGCAGGTAGATTATCAAGAATATCTAAATATTCCTCTTCAGATAATAGATCATAAACTGCCCTTTCTGCCGCAACACCTGCCTGAATAACAACATAACGCTCATAATATATGATTGAATCCAATTTTTTAGTAGGTAAACCTAGTAAATAACCTATTTTATTAGGTAAAGAACGGAAATACCAAATATGAGCCACAGGTACTACCAAATGAATATGTCCCATTCTTTCTCTACGAACCTTCTTTTCAGTGACTTCTACACCACAACGGTCGCAGACAATTCCTTTATAACGGATCCTTTTATACTTACCACAATGACACTCATAATCCTTTACGGGACCAAAAATTCTTTCGCAAAACAAACCGTCTCTTTCCGGTTTATAAGTACGATAGTTAATTGTTTCCGGTTTTAAGACTTCACCACTGGATTGAGCCAGAATTTCATCAGGAGAAGCCAAACCAATGGATATTTTGGTAAAGCTATTTTTAGTTTTATTTTCTTTTCTAAAAGCCATATTTCTTTTTAAGAATTTAAATATTAAGAATTAAGAACTAAATATCGGAATCAAGGATTAAGAATTGTTATTATGCAATCCTTAATCCTATATTCTTAATTATTCTAAAGTAACATTTAATGCCAAACCTCTCATCTCATGAAGTAATACATTCAGAGATTCCGGAATACCCGGATTAGGCATTGGGTCACCTTTTACTATTGCTTCATAAGCTTTAGCACGACCTACAACATCATCTGACTTTATAGTCAATACTTCCTGAAGAATAAATGATGCACCAAAGGCTTCAAGAGCCCAAACCTCCATTTCTCCAAAACGCTGTCCTCCAAATTGTGCTTTACCTCCCAGAGGCTGTTGAGTAATCAGCGAATAAGGTCCTATCGAACGGGCATGTATTTTATCATCTACCATGTGACCTAATTTCAACATATAGATAATACCTACTGTTGCAGGTTGATCGAAACGTTCTCCCGTTCCACCATCATGAAGATATGTTTTTCCATAACGAGGAACATTTGCTTTATCTGTCCATTCATTT
Source organism: Bacteroidales bacterium (assembly GCA_020860885.1). GTDB lineage: Bacteria > Bacteroidota > Bacteroidia > Bacteroidales > Azobacteroidaceae > Azobacteroides. The sequence goes on along the minus strand of JAJBTS010000279.1, from coordinate 558 downwards.
AAATCATCCAGTGATGCTCCATCAAAGATAGGTGTAGCGAACTTAATTCCCAGATTCTTACCAGACCAACCTAAAACAGTCTCGAATATCTGTCCTAAATTCATACGAGAAGGCACACCTAACGGGTTCAATACGATATCCACAATGGTGCCATCTTCCAGGAAAGGCATATCTTCATCCCGAACAATTCGGGAAACAATACCTTTATTTCCGTGACGACCAGCCATTTTATCTCCTACCTGTAATTTACGTTTTTTAGCAATATAAACTTTTGCCATTTGAACAATACCGGTAGGAAGCTCATCTCCAATGGTATAATCAAATTTCTTACGTCTTAACTCGGCATCTAATTCTTTATATTTTTTCAAGTAATTTACGATTACATCCCGAATCATACCATTCTTTTCGGCATCCTCAGTCCAGTCAGAAACTTGAATTGTAGAATAATCGATTTTATATAAATCCGATTTAATAAATCTCGATCCTTTTGAAATCAATTCTACATTCATAAAATCTTTAACTCCCTGAGAAACTTTATCTTTAGTAAGTACCATTAAC
>JAJBTS010000027.1 GCA_020860885.1 Bacteroidales bacterium | reverse complement strand
CATTGGTATTAAAAGGAGGAATTAACTTTATTAAAAGAAATATGCCATTAATCATTTTTGAATATAATAATACCAGTAAAAAGTATTTCAATTTAAATGATATTTCTAATTTGCTGGGAAAGAACTATTCCTTTTATAAAATAAAACAGGATGCATCCTTGGATAAAGACCTTTCGAATACATGGAATGTCGTTGCAATACCTTCTAACAGTAACTTCGAAGATATTCTCCTGAAAACAGCTGACAGTTAACAGTAAACAGTTATTTGTAACCAATAGGCAGAGGAAAATTAGCAATCAGCAACTATTCATCGCTCAGATATACATCTGAGTATCTTTCGGATATACATCTGAGGGAGGTCGCTGTGCTTTTCGCTCAGGCCCTCGGGTATACATCTCAGAGCTGCTGAGATGTATACCCGAGAATTGAGAAAAAAATTCAATGCCTCCAGTAAGCTTAAGAAATCCTTCCGAAGTTAATAGAATTAGGCATAACCTTAACCAGAAATCACAAAATCGATTTATCGGATAAAAAAAGAACAATAATTTGTATTTCCAAATCGTTCTCTAGTTGATAATTAAAGAGAATGTCGGGTAAATGTCGTGAATAAGACAAAAGGTATTTTTTGAAGAGATTTATGATGGATATATTTTTGATTAAATTTTCAATATAAATGGGAAAACTAAATTTTGGAAAAAAACTGTTATAAGTCAGAAAAGCAAAAGGATTAACACAAGAGGAAGTTGCTGAAAAATGCAATATATCAGTACGTACTGTTCAGCGAATTGAATCCGGAAGTGTAGAACCCAGAGCTTTTACGATCAAACTTATTTCCGAAACTTTAGGTTTTGACTTTTTTGAGACTATTAATACCGGTTCTATAGTTTATGAAAAGGAAGAAAAAACATATATTGAAAAACAAAAGTGTACCATTTTATGGTATATTAAAGATTTATTCAATTTAAAAACAAATGCAATGAAAAAAGTATCAATTTTATCCGTACTATTCCTTATGATAGGATTTACTACAGTCTTCGCAGTATCTGAATTGGCGGATCATCCGGCAGAACCTCGTCCAAATTATATAAAAACAAAGGACTTCGTTGAAGTGGCTTTCACGAATGAGTTCACTTTGGATAGTCTGGTTTTTATTAAAGAGGACTTAAAAACGATAGGAATAACTCTCAGTTATAAACAACTTGAGTTTCGAATAAAAGCTTACATAGTTTTTAGTGATGGGAATAAAGGCCCTTTTTCTGTAGGTGATTTAAATTCTGTCAATAAAGACAAAAGATTTGGTTTTTACCGGGATTATTCAGAAGAAAACCCTGCCTGGGGCACGGGTAATTTGGATGTCCTACACAAGGTCTCAAAAGAAAAAATCAATTAGTGCGACCAGGCTTTATGAGGGTTTATTAAGATAGGCATAGAACACCGCTAAATCTTTTTAAGCAGGATAATAAAAAAACAAAAGCGGAAAGAATTATGAAACTCTTTCCGCTCTGGTACCCCCGAGCAGAATCGAACTGCTATCTAAAGTTTAGGAAACTTCCGTTCTATCCGTTGAACTACAGGGGCTTCATGATGGATATTAAGAAAATTGGAAATAAAGTTTCTTTATTTCCGCAGCAAAAATAGGATTTTAATCTGAATTAGCCAAAAACTTCATGAAGGATTTCAAGCGATTTGATATCCGGAAAATTAGTCAGGTGCAAACGGTAATATTCTAAAATGCGGTAAATAATATCTTTTCTCTCATGCCGGCTTAATTTGAAAGCAGCCATATTATTGTAATTCATACGTAAAATATTAAAAAAGGCATTACTCTCTTCCGCATCCAGAAAATGAACATGTTGTGGCTTCCTGCCAACAAATATTCCATTTTGCATATCAAAAAACATTCCTTTCTCATATCCGGTCGAATCGGGTGAAAAACCCAGGAACTGGCTGATCCGCATAATAAATACCAGATGAAAATTCGCATAATCTTTCTCTAAAAGATTGAATACCTGTAAAGATTGTAAGATATAATCGAATAATAATTTATTCGGATTGGATTCTCTAATCACTTTACCTATAAATTCAGCCAGAAAAATACTTATAATACTTTTCACCGGATTATTCAACAGAGAAAGAAAAGGAATATGTACCTTTGCCTCTTTCAGCCGATGAATCTCCCTGAGATTTTGATGGTCTACTTCCAGCTCAAGAACAGATAAGGGGTAAAACACAGACTTCGGTATTCTAGTCTTTTTCCCTTTTGCTCTTGCAGTTAAATAAGACACAGGACCAAACTCTTCCGTATACGTATGAATAATGGAATAGGCATCGCTGTAATCCAGGCTATACAACACTATGGCTCTTGTTTTATACAACATCTGTACAAAGTTAATTTTTTTTGAAAAAATACTTCATAAATTTTGGAGATTTAAAAATTAGATATATCTTTGCACTCGCTAAACGAACCGAGGCCCATTCGTCTATCGGTTAGGACGCAAGATTTTCATTCTTGAAAGAGGGGTTCGATTCCCCTATGGACTACCAAATAAAAACAAGATAATAAAGAAATTACTCGAGATGGCAAATCACAAATCATCTATAAAGAGAATCAGACAAACAGAAGCTAGAAGATTACACAATAAGTATTATGCTAAAACAGCAAGAAATGCAGTAAGAAATCTTCGTAACACAACAGACAAAGCTACTGCTTCTGATTTATATAAAAAAGTTAGTTCTATGTTGGATAAGCTGGCAAAGAAAAATGTTATCCATAAAAATAAAGCAGCTAACTTAAAATCCAAATTAGCAATTCACGTTAATAAATTAAACTAAGAATTGACTCTTTATTTAATCATACATAAGCCGGTCTTTGAAATACCGGATTTTTCGTTTTCACAATATCTAAAAAATGTCAAATAACTATGTTATATAGCATTTTTTTCGTATCTTTGCTTATTAATTTTCAAACAATCCAACTCAGAAAAACAATATAAATGAGCGAAGAAAACAAAAATGTAACCAATGGATATTCAGCCGATAGTATCCAGGTATTAGAAGGTCTCGAAGCTGTAAGGAAACGTCCGGCCATGTATATCGGCGACATCAGCCAAAAGGGCTTGCATCATCTGGTATATGAAGTGGTGGACAACTCTATCGACGAAGCTTTAGCCGGCCACTGTAAAAACATAGAAGTTACTATTAACGAAGATAATTCTATTTCTGTTAAAGATGATGGACGGGGTATTCCCGTGGATTATCATGAAAAAGAAAAAAAATCTGCTCTTGAAGTAGTTCTGACCGTGCTTCATGCGGGAGGTAAATTTGATAAGGATTCTTATAAAGTTTCCGGAGGGCTTCATGGTGTAGGGGTATCCTGCGTAAATGCTCTTTCTTCTTTTTTACGGGCAGAAGTTCATTTGAACGGAAAGATATATTCTCAGGAATTTTCATGCGGTAAAGCAACCTCTGAGCTAACCATAGAAGGTGATACCAGCGAAAGAGGTACTACAATTACTTTCAAACCCGACAGTTCTATTTTTACTGTTACCGAATACAGATACGATATCCTGGCGGCCCGCCTCAGGGAACTGGCTTTTCTGAATGCCGGCGTTAGTCTTACATTAACGGATAAGAGAGAAAAAAACGAAGAGGGTGATTTTAAAAGTGAAATCTTTTATTCCTCTAAAGGATTAAGTGAATTCGTAAGGTTTATCGATTCTGCTAAAGAGCCTCTTATCGGGGATGATATTATTCATATTGTAACCGAAAAACAAGGTGTTCCTGTTGAAGTTGCAATGACATACAATACGTCTTACAACGAAAGTATTTCCTCTTATGTAAATAACATCAACACTATTGAGCACGGAACACATGTAGCCGGTTTCCGCAGAGCATTAACCCGTACTTTAAAGAAATATGCCGAAGATTCCAAATTGCTGGAAAAATTAAAAATAGAAATCAGCGGTGATGACTTCAGGGAAGGATTAACAGCCGTTATCTCCATTAAAGTTCAAGAGCCTCAATTCGAAGGACAAACAAAGACGAAATTAGGGAATAATGAAGTAACCGGAGCTGTAGACCAGGCTGTAGGAGAAGCATTAGGGTATTACTTAGAAGAGCATCCTAAAGAAGCGAAAGCCATAGTAGATAAAGTTATATTAGCAGCAACTGCGCGCCATGCTGCCAGAAATGCCAGAGAAATGGTTCAGCGTAAATCTCCTCTATCAGGAGGTGGTTTACCGGGAAAACTGGCCGACTGTTCTGACAGAGATCCTGAGAAATGCGAGATCTTCCTCGTCGAAGGAGATTCTGCAGGTGGAACAGCAAAACAAGGCAGGGAACGTAAATTTCAAGCTATCTTACCTTTAAGAGGTAAAATATTGAACGTAGAAAAGGCAATGCCCCATAAAATACTGGAAAGCCAGGAAATACGCAATATTTATACGGCTCTGGGTGTGACCGTAGGAACACCGGAAGACAGTAAAGCGCTGAATCTTGAAAAGTTACGTTATCATAAAGTAATTATTATGACAGATGCGGACGTAGACGGAAGCCATATCGCAACTCTTATTCTTACATTTTTCTTCCGCCACATGCGGGAAATGATTGAAAAAGGATATATATATATAGCTACTCCTCCACTCTACCTGATGAAGAAAGGTAAGGTAGAAGAATATTGCTGGACAGAGCAACAACGTCAGTCTTTCATAGACAGATACGCAGATGGAAATGAAAATCAGGTTCATACTCAACGTTACAAAGGTTTGGGAGAAATGAATGCGCATCAGCTGTGGGATACGACTATGGACCCTGAACATCGTACATTAAGACAAGTATCTATAGAAAATGCAACGGAAGCCGACCGGGTATTCGCTATGCTAATGGGTGAAGAAGTTGCTCCTCGTCGTGAATTTATTGAAGAAAACGCTACTTACGCTAATATTGACGCTTAATATGCTTATTGGCTTTTCAGTCAATCATAAAGACGGACTCTCCTGTATTTCTAACGCATATACCAATGCAGTTATAAAAGCAGGAGGGTCTCCTGTTTTAATACCCTTGACCAATAATCAGAAAGTTTTAGAAGAGATTTTATCTTCTATTGACGGACTTATACTGTCCGGAGGTGGAGATATCCATTCTTCTTTTTTCAATGAAGAATTACATCCGGCTGTTGAAAGCCATGACCTCTCGCGGGATAATTACGATATATTCTTAGTAAGAAAAGCAGCTGAAAGAAATATTCCTGTTATGGGAATATGCAGGGGACATCAGGTAATTAATGTTGCTTTCGGAGGAAGTATCATTCAGGATATACCTTCCATCGTTCCTGAATCGGAGGTCCTACATAATCAAGCGGAACCAAGAGAAACCGGGACTCATAAAATAAACATTCTTCCCGGATCCGTATTGCATGGAATTATGCAGGCAACGGAAATAATGACCAACTCTTTCCATCATCAGGCATGCAAAAATATCGCTCCCGGCTTCATTGAGAGTGCTTTCTCCGAAGACGGACTAAACGAAGCCATAGAATCTGCAGAAGGAAAACCGATCCTGGGGGTTCAATGGCATCCTGAAAATATGGCGCTAACAGATAAGGATACGATGCGCCCTCTTTTCAACCATATCATTCATGAAGCGGAACTTTACAGCAAAGCGAAAGAAATTCACCGAAGGATCTTTACAATTGATTCTCACTGCGATACACCTATGTATTTCAGATACGGAGTTGACATTGGAAAAAATAATGGCATTATAAAAGTAAAACCCGCAGACCTGGGAGTAACCGGAGAAAACTCCCCGGTAAATTATCAGGTACAGGTAGATATTCCTAAGATGCAGGAAGGTTTTTTGGATGCTACTTTTATGGTCGCATATATCAAACAAGGTAAGCTGGATGACCCATCTTCTCAGAAGGCAGTTGAAAAAACGGAATCCATCTTAAACGAAATCATCCGGCAAGTAGAAAATAACAAACAGATTGCAGGAATTGCTAAAACATCAAAAGACCTGGAACAATTAAAACAAGAGGGCCGGAAAGCTATTTTTATCGGAATAGAAAACGGATATGGAATAGGAAAAGATATCCAGAATATTAAGAAATTTGCTGATATGGGCGTTACCTATGTCACACTATCTCATAATGGCGACAATGATATTTGTGATTCTGCCGTTAAAACCAATTCTACCCATAAAGGTTTAAGCCATTTCGGAAAAGAAGTAATAAGAGAAATGAATCGTTTGGGTTTAATCGTTGATATTTCCCATACTTCCGAAAAAACATCTTTTGATGTATTGGAAATTAGTCAAACTCCCGTTATAGCTTCTCATTCTTCTGCTAAAGCCTTAAGGAATCATCCCCGTAATATTTCTGATCCTTTAATGAAAGCCATTGCTGCCAAAGGAGGAGTTATTCAGGTTTGTTTGTATACTTATTTCCTAAGAAACGATTCAAAAGCTCAGATAAAAGATGCTGTGGATCACATCGATCATATCGTTAAGACAGTAGGTATCGACCATGTCGGTATTGGTTCTGATTTTGATGGCGGTGGAAGTTTAACGGATCTGAAAACCGTTAGCGGAATGCCGAAAATAACTATTGAACTTCTCAAAAGAGGATATACTGAAAAAGAGATAGCTAAAATATGGGGAGGAAACCTCCTCCGTGTAATGAATATCGTACAAAACAATAAACAATGATCCAAAAATTATTATTTACCGCAGGCATATTATTAAGTATGATTTCTTGTAATAAAGAACCTCAGACCCATTCCACACCTGAGCAGGAAGAAATTAAAGTAGAAGTTCCGGAATTTAATGCAGACAGTGCCTATCATTATACTGAAACACAAGTCTCATTCGGTCCGAGAGTACCTAACACAGAAGCTCATAAAGCCTGTGGAAATTATCTTGCATCCGAATTAAGAAGATTCGGCGCACAGGTGATTGAACAGGAAGCAATACTACATACCTACGACAATAAACCGTTAGAAGCTAAAAATATCATTGCCTCTTACAATCCCGATATGAAGAACCGCGTATTATTGTGCGCCCATTGGGATTCCCGTCCGTTTGCGGATCACGATCCTGATCCTAAAAATCACCGCACCCCCATAGATGGAGCCAACGACGGAGCCGGAGCTTGTGGTGTTTTATTGGAAATAGCCCGGCAGATAGGAATCACTCAACCTCAGATAGGTATTGACATTATTCTTTTCGATGCTGAAGACTGGGGAGCTCCGCAATTTGAGCCTCAATACAGTGGAGGATGGTGCTTAGGATCCGAATACTGGTCAAACAATCCACATAAACCGGCTTATACTGCCAGATATGGAATTTTATTAGATATGGTGAGTGCGCAAGGGGCTCGTTTCTACAAGGAATATTTTTCTATGTATTACGCTAATGATATTGTAAAAAAAGTATGGGAAACAGCTCACTCTTTAGGCTATAGTGAATATTTCATAGATAAGAGAGGCGGAGGAATCGAGGACGACCATATTCCAATCAATCAGATCCGCAAAATACCCTGTATAGATATTATCCAACATGACCCGAATAATTCGCATGGTTTTGGAGATTACTGGCATACATTGCAGGATACAATGGATGAAGTAAGCACCGAAACAATGAAGGCTGTAGGAAAAACTGTTATGCACGTAATATACAACGAAAAATAATATGCAATCAATAAACGAAATCCAAAACGAAATTGTCGAAGAATTTTCATCTTTTGATGACTGGATGGACAAATATGCTCTTATCATAGAAATGGGCAATGAACTTCCTCCATTAGAGCCGGAATATAAAAATTCGAACAATCTTATAGAGGGATGTCAAAGCCGGGTTTGGCTACAAGCGGATTATATCGATGGGAAAATTATTTTCCAGGGAGATAGTGATGCAGTAATCGTAAAAGGTATTGTTTCTCTACTTATTAAAGTATTATCAGGACACACTCCTGAAGAAATATTAAGTGCAGACCTTTATTTTATTGATGCTATAGGTTTAAAAGAACATTTATCTCCGACCCGGTCCAATGGACTTGTTTCCATGCTTAAACAAATGAAACTGTATGCACTGGCTTTTCAATCCAAAGAAAAGAAATGAGAAAGTTAAAAATTACAGAATTAAACAGACTGAACCCTGAAGAATTCAGACAAACCGCAAAGATCCCCCTGGTGGTAGTGTTGGATAACGTAAGAAGTCTTCATAACGTAGGCTCCGTTTTCCGTACTTCGGATGCTTTCTTGGTGGAAGCTGTTTATTTATGTGGGATTACAGCAACTCCTCCGAATGTTGAAATACATAAAACGGCATTGGGAGCGGAAGATACGGTTAAATGGAAATATTTTGAGAATACATTAGATGCTGTTACTGAGTTAAAACAGGAGGGATATCATATTGCTGCCGTTGAACAAGCGGAAAACAGCATCCTGCTGGATCATCTGGAGATAAAACAATCTCCTTTTGCCATAATATTAGGAAATGAAGTAAAAGGAGTGGATCAGAAGGTAATGGATCACTGCGATACGTGTATCGAAATTCCTCAATTTGGTACCAAACATTCTCTCAATGTATCTGTGACTTTGGGGATCCTTATTTGGGAAATTTCAAAACAATTAAGGAATAAATTTATTCAATAGCAAAAGTCAAAGCACACCCATTTCTACCATTTGAACAATCCTTTCGGCTGCAGCATCTTTTCCGTCAGGATCCCATTCCGATTTCAGACTTACCCCAATAATGCCTGCGAATAAGTTCCAGAACCCAGCTCGAAAAGAACCTAAAAAAGCTTTTAATATATTGTATGAACTTTGATTACATTCACGATCTACCAATTTAATCAATAACTTACCTTGTGAAACAGTTAACTTTTTGAGTTCCGGCTTATATTGCTCAAAAAGTTCTTTCTCCATTCTTTTAATATGTGCCTCCCGTTGTTTTTCATCCGGCATAGTCATAATATATTCATAAGTTTCAATGAGAGTTCCATAAATCAACTTTGCATAAGGCAATGTTTTCTTTACATCCCGGATAAGTTTCCGGTATTGCTCTTCCTGCTTCTTTGTGTAAAGCGGTTGATCCGGATAAATATAAATATCAGGAAAAACCATTACATTTACCGTATCACCGTCGAGCACTGCAAAATTCGGGATCTCACCTCTGAACGAATCCGTTTGTGCTTCAAGCGCATACACTGAAATAAAAACTGAAAATAATAAAATACAAAGCCATTTCATATAACAAAAATAATCATTTTCCTTGTTCGTTTCAGAATAATATCTACTTTTGTAAGCTTAATAAATATTAATTATTCCAAAACCCAAACTAATGAAAAAATTCTCTTAAGAAGAATGCAGTTTTTCTGTTTTCTCATTCTTATTCCTTTTTTTATTCAAGATCTTTATCCTAACTATCGATTAAGTAGTCATGATACCCAATCTCTTTCCCTGGGTGAGATACATGCTTTGAATAAAGAAACTCACAATCCGGCCGGACTGTCTTTTTTTAAAACGATGAAAGCAGGCCTTTCTGTTTTTAATCCTTTCACTATGCAAGAACTAACTACGGCTACCATTTATTTCAAGCATCCCAATAAGCGAATAGATTACGGAATCCGATTATCCGCTTTCGGGTATGATGATTATAAGATCACCGCTCTACAATCTTCATTTTCGAAGAAACTCTTTCCATCCTTCAGTATTGGTGTTCATTTTCTCTACCAAAAGGAATCGTCGTTATTAAAAGAAAATCAGGAAAATTATTTTTCTTCACATCTTGGATGCTGGTATATTCTGAATGATCGTATCCAATTAGCTGTTCTGGCAGAAAACATTCTCAGTAATAATACCATAAATCCTTTTAACTGTTCTCTCGGAAGCATATATAAACCGCACGCCGATGTTTCCCTGTTCATAGAAGCAGGTTATACTGAAAAGAAAAATCTCAGCCTTTCTTTAGGGTTTGAGTATTATATTGTGGAACAGTTCATAATTCGTTCGGGATTTCAAATCAATCCTAAAACTCCATCTTTGGGAATAGGCTATCTGTTTCACAAATGGATGTTAAATGCAGGATTCTCCTTTCATTCTATTTTAGGAATCAGCAGCTCGATCGGGATAAGCTTTCATTTGTAAACTTTTTTTATAATCCTACTATGAAAAAATACTTCTTGTTAGCTGTATGTATGTTTGTTTTAAATATACATGCACAAATAAACATCTACGAGGATGACTGGATAAAAATAATTACTGAGATGTATGAAAATGAAGAAGACGAAGAAAGC
>JAJBTS010000085.1 GCA_020860885.1 Bacteroidales bacterium | reverse complement strand
TACTTACAAAGTATTGAATGCTACTCATATGGTCGTATTGGAAAGTTCGTTAACTGCTATGAATAACTTTTAATTAAAGGAGGAAAAATCATGGGAATTATTATTAAACCTATTGTAACAGAGAAACAAACAATGATTACGGATAAAATGGCTAATCGTGTTGGTTTCCGTGTTTCTCCTGATGCTAATAAGTTGGAAATAAAAGCGGCTATCGAAGAACTTTACGGAGTTACTGTTGTAAAAGTAAATACAATGAACTACGATGGTAAGAGAAAGTCCAGATATACCAAGTCAGGAGTAGTGAATGGAAAAGAATCTTCTTTCAAAAAGGCAATCGTTACCTTGAAGGAAGGAGATACAATTGATTTCTTTAGTAACATTTAATAAAAAAATGGGAATTCGTAAATTAAAGCCCACAACGCCGGGGCAAAGACACAAGATTATTGGTACATTTAGTGAAATCACTGCTTCTGTACCAGAGAAATCTCTTGTTTTCGGAACTAAAAAGTCCGGAGGTCGTAATGCTGAAGGTAAAATGACTATGCGCCAATTAGGTGGTGGTCATAAACGTAAATACAGAATTATCGATTTCAAGAGAAATAAAGATGGTATTCCTGCGACAGTAAAAACAATCGAGTACGATCCAAACCGTTCGGCCCGTATTGCTTTATTGTTTTATGCCGATGGAGCAAAAACATACATTATTGCTCCTAATGGTCTGGAAATAAACCAAACAGTGATATCCGGAAAAGATGCAGCGCCTGAAATTGGCAACGCTCTTCCTCTGGCTAATATTCCGTTAGGTACTGTGGTTCATAATATTGAATTGCGTCCCGGACAAGGAGCCAAGATGGTCCGTTCTGCAGGAGCTTTTGCTCAGCTTGTATCACGTGAAGGTGATTATGCAATCATCAAAATGCCTTCTGGCGAAACACGTAAAATACTTTCAGCTTGCAAAGCTACCATTGGTAGTGTAGGTAACTCAGATCATGCTTTGGAAAGATCAGGTAAAGCGGGAAGAACAAGATGGTTAGGTCGTCGCCCACGTGTTCGTGGGGTAGTGATGAACCCAGTCGATCACCCTATGGGTGGTGGTGAAGGTCGCGCTTCAGGAGGACATCCTAGATCTCGCAAAGGATTGTATGCTAAGGGCTTGAAAACAAGAGCTCCTAAGAAACATTCTTCTAAGTATATTATTGAAAGAAGAAAAAAATAACCTGATTAAATAAGAGTAAATTATGAGTCGTTCATTAAAAAAAGGCCCTTATATCAACGTTAAGCTAGAAAAGAAAGTTCTGGAAATGAATGAAAGCGGCAAAAAAACTGTCGTTAAAACATGGGCAAGAGCTTCAATGATATCCCCTGATTTTGTAGGGCATACTGTTGCAGTTCACAATGGTAACAAATTTATTCCTGTTTATATTACTGAAAATATGGTTGGACATAAATTAGGTGAATTTTCTCCTACTCGTCAGTTCAGAGGCCATGCAGGTAATAAAAAGAGATAACAGGATATTCAAGCAAACTGAAATAAAAAAAGAAAACAAATGGGTGCTAGAAAAAGAATATCAGCAGAAAAAAGGAAGGAAGCCCAAAAGAATGAATATTTTGCAAAACTAAATAATGTTCCTACCTCTCCACGTAAAATGCGCTTAGTTGCGGATATGGTTCGTGGAATGGAAGTATTCAAAGCATTAGGAGTATTGAAATATTCAAACAAAGAGGCTTCTGCAAGAGTAGCGAAGTTGCTTAAATCAGCAATTGCAAATTGGGAAGAGAAAACCGGTCGCCAGGCTGAAAATGGAGAATTATATATAACATCAATAAGCGTGGATTCTGCAACAATGCTGAAAAGAATGCGTCCGGCTCCTCAAGGTAGAGGATACCGCATACGTAAGCGTTCTAACCATGTGACTTTGTTTGTAGATACAAAAAACGAAATACAAAATTAATTGCTAAATGGGACAAAAAATAAATCCAATAAGTAATCGTTTGGGAATCATCCGTGGATGGGATTCAAACTGGTATGGCGGCAATAATTATGGTGATACTTTGTATGAAGACAGCAAAATCCGTAAATATTTGAATGCCCGTCTCGCTAAAGCAAGTGTATCTCGTATTGTTATTGAACGTACATTGAAACTTGTGACTATTACCGTATGTACTGCTCGTCCGGGCATTATTATCGGTAAAGGAGGTCAGGAAGTGGATAAACTGAAAGAAGAACTGAAGAAAATTACTGATAAAGAAATTCAAATCAATATTTTCGAAGTAAAAAGACCTGAGTTGGATGCAACTATCGTAGCTAACAACGTGGCTCGTCAATTAGAAGGCAAAATGGCATATCGCCGTGCTATCAAAACAGCTATTGCTTCTACTATGAGAATGGGTGCCGAAGGTATTAAAATACAAATTTCCGGACGTTTGAACGGCGCTGAAATGGCTCGTTCAGAAATGTATAAAGAAGGAAGAACCCCTCTGCATACTTTAAGAGCCGATATTGACTATGCTTTAGCAGAAGCGTTGACTAAAGTAGGTCTGTTGGGAGTTAAAGTATGGATTTGTCGTGGTGAAGTGTATGGCAAGAAAGATCTTGCTCCTCAATTTGCCGCTTCAAAAGATTCAGGTCGTGGATCAAACGATAGAGGTGGCCGCGGAGACAGAAGAAAAAGAGCTCCCAGAGAAAAAAAAGAATTAAGAAAAGAAATTAGGAATTAAAAACGGAATCGACCGTTACTCTTTTCAGTTTTTAATTCTTTGTATCAGAACTTCTTAATTATTAATGGAGCCCGGTCGAATCTCGCAAGGCTCGAATTCTTAATTTTTAATTAGAAAAAAGATGTTACAACCGAAAAAAACAAAATTCAGAAGATCACAAAAAGGTTGGATGAAAGGAAATGCCCAAAGAGGCAATCAATTGGCCTTCGGTTCTTTTGGTATAAAAACTTTGCAATCTAAATGGATTACAGGACGTCAGATAGAAGCTGCCCGTATTGCTGTAACCCGTTATATGCAACGTCAGGGTCAGGTATGGGTGAGAATATTCCCGGACAAACCAATTACTAAAAAACCGGCAGAAGTACGTATGGGTAAAGGTAAAGGATCTCCTGAAGGATTCGTAGCGCCTGTTACCCCAGGAAGAATCATTTTTGAAATAGAAGGTGTACCATTTGAAATTGCTAAAGAAGCATTGAGACTTGCTGCTCAAAAACTTCCCGTTACAACTAAGTTTGTCGTAAGACGTGATTATGATATGAACAATCAAACTTTGTAATCATTATGAAAATTGCAGAAATTAGAGATTTATCTACAGCGGATTTGAAAGAAAGGATTGAAACAGAAGTTAAAGCTTATGAGCAAAAGAAAATCAATCATAGTATTTCTCCTTTAGATAGTCCTGCAGTGATTACTAAATCACGCAGAGAAATTGCGCGGATGAAAACAGAATTGCGCAGAAGAGAACTTGAAGAAAACAAAAAATAAGCAACTGAATGGAAACTAGAAATTTAAGAAAAGAAAGAATAGGTGTTGTTTCCAGTAATAAAATGGATAAATCCATTACTGTTGCTGTGAAATGGAAAGAAAAGCACCCTAAATATGGAAAGTTCGTTAATAAAACGAAAAAATTCCATGCTCATGACGAAAAGAATGAATGCAATATCGGTGATACGGTAAAGATCATGGAAACTCGTCCTTTGAGCAAAACAAAGAGATGGAGATTAGTGGAAATCATTGAAAAAGCTAAGTAATTATGATACAACAAGAATCTAGACTTATGGTAGCCGACAATTCGGGAGCAAAAGAAGTACTTTGTATCCGGGTATTGGGAGGCACAAAAAGAAGATATGCTTCTGTTGGGGATGTAATTGTCGTGGCTGTGAAACACGTTATCCCATCCAGTGATGTTAAAAAAGGTGCAGTATCTAAAGCGATTATAGTACGTACGAAAAAAGAAATACGTCGTGCCGATGGTTCTTATATCCGCTTTGACGACAATGCTTGTGTATTGTTGAACAATGCAGGAGAAATCAGAGGAAGTCGTATCTTTGGCCCTGTTGCCCGTGAATTGCGTGCCGTAAATATGAAGATCGTTTCTTTAGCACCGGAAGTGCTATAATTAAAAAAACTATAGGAAATGAGCAAATTACATATTAAAAAAGGCGATATAGTTTTTGTTAACGCTGGAGAAGATAAGGGCAAAACAGGTCGCGTACTAAAAGTATATATCGACAAGCAACGTGCCCTTATAGAAGGTGTTAATATGGTATCTAAGAGTACTAAGCCTAATGCGAAGAGCCCTCAGGGTGGAATTACAAAGAAAGAAGCTCCTGTTCATATTTCGAACTTGCAGGTAGTAGATCCTAAATCTGGTAAACCGACCCGTATCGATCGTAAACTGAATGCAAAAGGGGTGTTGGTTCGTATTTCAAAAAAATCAGGGGAGGAAATTAAGTAATGAATAATACAGCAAATCTTAAAAAAGAATATAAGGAAAAGATTGTTCCTGCATTGATGAAAGAGTTCCAATACTCGTCGGTTATGCAAGTTCCTGTATTGAAGAAGATCGTAATAAATCAAGGTCTTGGAATGGCTGTGGCAGATAAAAAAATTATCGATGTAGCTATTCAGGAACTAACCAATATTACTGGTCAGAAAACAGTAGCGACTATCTCTAAAAAGGATATTTCAAACTTCAAATTACGTAAGAAAATGCCGATAGGTGTAATGGTTACATTGCGTCGTGAGCAAATGTATGAGTTCCTTGAAAGATTGGTTCGTGTTGCTTTACCACGTATCCGTGACTTCAAGGGGATAGAAAGTAAGTTAGACGGAAGAGGTAATTATACATTAGGTATTCAGGAACAAATTATTTTTCCTGAAATAAATATCGATAATATTACTAAAATATTAGGAATGAATATTACCTTTGTAACTTCTGCAAAAACAGATGAGGAAGGTTATGCTCTTTTGAGAGAATTCGGCTTACCTTTTAAAAACGCAAAAAAAGAACAATAATATGGCTAAAGAATCAATGAAAGCCCGTGAGGTAAAGCGTGCAAAACTGGTTGCTAAGTATGCTGAGAAAAGAGCTCAGTTGAAAAAAGAAGGTAACTGGGAAGCTTTGCAGGCTATACCTAAGAATGCTTCTCCTGTTCGTTTGCACAATCGTTGCAAAATAACAGGACGTCCTAAAGGCTATATTCGTCAGTTTGGCATTTCCCGTATCCAATTTCGTGAAATGGCTTCTGCCGGATTAATCCCGGGCGTGAAAAAAGCAAGCTGGTAATAAAGAATGAAAAGAATGAGTTAATGATAAGGAAATAATGGGTTGTATACTTCTTTCCTTCATTAGCTTCATTTCTTCATATAATAGAGTGTTAAATATTGTCCCGATAGGCGGGATCAATTTAAATTAAAAGAATCATGACAGATCCAATCGCAGATTATCTGACGAGACTAAGGAACGCTATCAAAGCCAAGCATAGAGTGGTAGAGGTTCCTGCGTCAAATTTAAAGAAAGAGATCACTAAGATCCTTTTCGACAAAGGCTACATCTTGAATTACAAGTTTGTAGAAGACGGTCCTCAGGGTGCAATAAAAATTGCCCTGAAATATGACCCTGTAAACAAAGTGAATGCAATTAAAAACCTGAAGAGAATATCTACTCCGGGTTTACGTAAGTATGTCGGTTATAAAGATATGCCGAGAGTATTGAATGGATTAGGCATTGCCGTACTATCTACTTCTAAGGGTGTGATGACAGACAAAGAAGCCCGCGATCTTAAGATCGGGGGTGAAGTATTATGTTATGTTTATTAATTAAGGAGGAAATAGTATGTCTAGAATAGGAAAGCTACCCATAACAATACCAGCAGGAGTAACTGTAAGTCAAAAAGACAATGTAATTACAGTGAAAGGTCCGAAAGGAGAATTAGTCCAGGAGATTAATCCTGCTATTGTAGTTGAAGTGAATGGTAATGAATTGACAGTTACGCGACCAAACGATGAAAGACAAAATCGTGCTATGCATGGTTTGTATCGCTCTTTGATCAGCAATATGGTTATTGGAGTTTCTGAAGGGTACAAAAAAGAACTTGAATTAGTTGGAGTTGGTTACCGTGTAACAAATACCGGAAACCTTCTGGATTTTGCCCTGGGTTACACTCACAATATCTATATGCAACTGCCTCCGGAAATTAAAGTTGAAACCAAGAGCGAAAGGAATAAAAACCCTTTGGTTATTTTGGAATCGGCTGATAAACAACTGCTCGGACAAGTTTGTGCGAAGATACGTTCTTTCCGTAAAGTAGAGCCTTACAAAGGTAAAGGAGTTCGCTTTGTTGGTGAAGTAGTTCGTAGGAAATCCGGAAAGTCAGCAAGTAAATAATTTACATAACTGAAATTATCATGACAACAAAGGAATTAAGAAGAATCAAAATAAAACAACGGGTTCGTAAGCATATCTCTGGTACTGCTGATCGTCCGCGTTTAACAGTGTTCAGAAGCAACAAACAAATTTATGCTCAGGTTATAGATGACTTGACAGGAAAAACTTTGGCTGCTGCTTCTTCTCTAGCAATAACAGATAAAGCTCCTAAAAAAGAAATTGCTTCTAAAGTAGGAGAATTAATTGCTCAAAAATCTAAAGAGGCAGGCATACAAGCTGTAGTGTTCGATCGTAATGGTTATTTGTACCATGGAAGAGTGAAAGAATTGGCAGATGCTGCCCGTAAAGGTGGACTTAAATTTTAATAAAAATGGCAGTACAAAAAGTAAAGTCAACAAACGACTTAGAATTGAAAGATAGATTGGTAGCCATCAACCGTGTGACAAAGGTTACAAAGGGAGGTCGTACCTTCAGTTTTGCAGCTATTGTTGTTGTTGGAAATGAAGATGGTATCATTGGCTGGGGATTAGGTAAAGCCGGTGAAGTTACCGCGGCTATTGCCAAAGGAGTTGAAGCAGCAAAAAAGAACTTGATAAAAGTTCCTGTATATAAAGGTACAATTCCCCATGAACAATTAGCTAAGTTTGGTGGTGCTCAGGTATTCATTAAACCTGCTACTCATGGTACCGGGGTAAAAGCCGGAGGTGCGATGCGTGCAGTATTAGAGAGTGTTGGAATTACAGACGTTTTGGCAAAATCCAAAGGATCGTCAAATCCTCATAACTTAGTTAAAGCTACGATATTGGCTTTAAGTGAGTTGAGAGATCCTGCTATGGTGGCTCAAAACAGAGGTATATCAGTGGAAAAAGTATTTAAAGGTTAATTTGGGAGGAAAAGATATGGCAACTATTAAAGTTAAGCAAGTAAGAAGTCGCATCAATTGTCCTAAAGAACAAAAAAGAACTTTGGATGCTCTGGGATTAAGACGATTGAACCGTGTGGTGGAACACCCGGACAATCCTGCGATCCGTGGTATGATCGACAAAGTGAAACACTTGGTTTCTATTGAGAAGTAATTCAATTTTGATAAAAATAAAACACTAAATAAAATGAATCTATCGAATTTAAAACCCGCTGAAGGTTCTATAAAAACCCGGAAGAGAATAGGTCGTGGTACCGGATCCGGGCTAGGAGGAACTTCCACAAGAGGTCATAAAGGACAGAAATCAAGATCTGGTTATTCCAAGAAAATTGGTTTCGAAGGAGGTCAGATGCCTATTCAAAGACGATTGCCTAAATTCGGTTTCAAGAACATTAACCGTGTGGAATATAAGGCGATTAATCTTGACACTATTCAGGCATTGGCAGAAGCTCAACAATTAACAAAAATTGGTATCGAAGAGTTAAAGAATGCTGGTTTTATTTCATCTAAACAACTGGTGAAAATTCTTGCTAAAGGAACAATTACTTCTGCAGTAGAAGTTACTGCAAATGCTTTCTCTAAAGCAGCCGAAGAAGCGATTAGTAAAGCAGGGGGTAAAGCCGTTAAACTCTAAAAAATAATGAGAGCAGTTGATACAATTAAAAATATATGGAAGATCGAGGATTTGAGAAATCGAATCCTTGTGACTCTTCTTTTGATTACGGTATATCGCTTTTTATCTGTTATTACCATTCCCGGTATTGATCCATCTGCTTTAAC
This sequence comes from Bacteroidales bacterium, assembly GCA_020860885.1. Classification (GTDB taxonomy): domain Bacteria; phylum Bacteroidota; class Bacteroidia; order Bacteroidales; family Azobacteroidaceae; genus Azobacteroides. The sequence goes on along the minus strand of JAJBTS010000085.1, from coordinate 2,311 downwards.
AGCACTACGCGATCAAACTTCCGGTGGTTTGATGGGTTTATTAGATATGTTCTCGGGAGGTGCTTTCTCGAATGCTTCGATTGTAGCATTAGGAATAATGCCTTACATTTCTGCATCTATCGTAATCCAGTTGCTATCTATCGCGATACCTCATTTTCAAAAGTTACAACGCGAAGGTGAAAGTGGTAGAAGAAAGATTAATCAGTATACCCGTTACTTAACATTAGCTATCCTTTTATTACAGGCTCCTACTTATCTTATCAATCTGAATGTACAGATGAGAGCGGTAGGTGGCGCAGTGCCAACAGGTATGTGGTTTACAATTTCTTCTACGGTAATACTAGCTGCAGGTTCAATGTTTGTATTGTGGTTAGGAGAAAGAATTACCGATAAAGGTATTGGAAATGGTATTTCTTTTATCATTATGGTGGGTATTCTTGCTCGTTTGCCTCAATCTTTATTTCAGGAATTTTATTCCAGAATCAGTGAAGCATCCGGAGGTTTGGTTATGTTTATTATCGAAATCCTTCTTTTATTAGCTGTTATTGCAGGCGCTATATTATTAGTTCAGGGAACAAGACGAATTCCTGTCCAATATGCAAAGCAAATGATAGGTAACAAACAATACGGAGGTGCCAGACAATATATTCCATTAAAAGTAAATGCAGCGAATGTAATGCCTATTATCTTTGCTCAAGCTATTATGTTTATACCGGTGGCATTAATCGGTTACGGATCAGGTGATCCGGATAGCTGGATGGCAAGAATATTTGGACCATTAACAGATATTTATGGTTTCTGGTATAATTTTATTAATGCTGTTCTGATTATTTTGTTTACATATTTCTATACTGCTATTACGATTAATCCTAAACAAATGGCAGAAGATCTAAAACGAAATAATGGTTTTATACCCGGAGTTAAACCCGGTAAAAAAACTGCTGAATATATTGATGAAATCATGTCAAGAATAACACTCCCCGGATCTTTCTTCCTTGCATTGGTGGCAATTATGCCCGCTTTTGCTCACTTCTTTGGGATACAGCCGGAATTTGCTTCTTTCTTTGGAGGAACTTCATTGTTGATTCTGGTAGGGGTTGTTCTGGATACGTTGCAACAGGTCGAAAGTCATTTGTTGATGCGTCATTACGATGGATTATTGAAATCCGGAAGAATTAAAGGAAGGCAAGGGAACGCTTATTAATTAGAATGATCTATTTAAAGACAGACGAAGAAATTGAATTGATGCGTGTAGCTAACCGGCTTGTTGGAGCTACACTCGCTGAAGTAGCTAAAAGGATTGCTCCGGGGGTTACTACGCTTCAATTAGATAAGATAGCAGAAGAATTCATTCAGGATCATGGAGCCATTCCTTTATTTAAAGGTTATAATGGTTTTCCAAATGCTCTTTGTATTTCGATCAATGAACACGTGGTTCATGGAATTCCGGGAACTTATCAACTAAGAGAAGGTGATATTGTTTCTGTGGATTGTGGAACAAAGATTAATGGTTTTTGTGGTGATTCGGCTTACACCTTTGAAGTAGGTGAAGTAGCTCCTGAAATTAAAAAACTTCTGCAAACAACGAAAGAGGCTTTATATGTTGGAATAAGTAATGCCGTAGAAGGTAAAAGAATAGGAGATATTGGAAATTCTATTCAAACTTATTGCGAAAGTCATGGTTATAGTGTTGTTCGGGAATTAGTAGGTCATGGTATAGGGAAAAATATGCACGAAGCACCTGAAGTTCCTAATTATGGGAAAAAAGGTTATGGAGCTCTTTTGAAGAGTGGAATGTGTATTGCTATCGAACCTATGATTAATATGGGAAAGAAGAATGTGAAATTTGAGAAAGATGGGTGGACAGTCAGAACTGCTGATCGAAAACCTTCGGCTCATTTTGAACATACAGTGGCTATCAGGTCAGGAAAAGCAGATATTTTATCAACGTTTGAATTTATAGAAGAAGTTTTAAATAATAAGAGTAATTAATTTTTTGAATATATGGCTAAACAGTCAGCGATAGAACAAGATGGCACAATTATAGAAGCATTGTCTAATGCAATGTTTCGGGTTGAATTAGAAAATGGACATGAGATCACTGCTCATATTTCTGGGAAGATGCGTATGCATTATATTAAGATCCTTCCCGGAGATAAGGTGAAAGTGGAAATGTCTCCGTATGATTTAACTAAAGGCCGTATTTCATTCAGATATAAATAAAAAAAATAAATAGACATGAAAGTAAGAGCTTCATTAAAAAAACGTACCGCCGATTGTAAAATCGTTCGTAGAAAAGGTCGTTTATATG
>JAJBTS010000049.1 GCA_020860885.1 Bacteroidales bacterium | reverse complement strand
ATGTATGTAATGATGTTGGAAGAAGAACTTAAAAAGAACAGGATACTTACTCAAGTCGGATGTTTCTCTATAAAAAAAGTACAAGAGATATTTTTCAAACACTGGATTATTGTCTGGAAGTAATGCAGAGTGCCGGTAATATGTTACTCCTCTTTCCCCAGGGAGAAATACAGAGTATGCACAAAGAATATATAAAATTCGAATCCGGGATCGGTTATCTGCTGAAACGTCTTTCTATAGATTATAATATAATTATAAATATTAATCTGGTAGATTACAATTCAGAAAAGAGACCTCAGTTAAACGCATACTTTAAAATACTAGACGGACAGGAATACAAGGAATTCACTTCTTTAGAGAAAACATTTAATATGTTTTATACCGAATGTAAAACCAAACAAGTAGCTGCAAAATGATCTGGATCGGTTGGGTATTCATGGTATTTGGGCTTATCAGGCTGGCAATAAGTTTTCATAACTTTATATCCAGGCCTTATTTGCCCGAGCCCGGTAATAATACTTTTATCCAACCGGAAATATCCGTTCTTATTCCGGCCCGCAACGAAGAAGAAAATATAGGACTCATTCTCTCTGATCTTTCCTCAGACGATACAGGAATCAAAGAAATTATTGTATACGATGATAATTCTACCGATGAGACGACTCCTATTGTACATAAATGGTCGGAGAGTAACCCGAAGATAAAATTAATTTCAGGACATGATCTTCCTGAGAACTGGATGGGTAAAAATTTTGCTTGCTACAATCTGGCTAAAGAAGCGAAAGGTAAATACTTACTTTTTCTGGATGCGGATGTCCGGATACGTAATAAAGCTGTGATACGCGCCTTATCTTACCTATCGCATCATAAAATAAAATTGCTATCTGTCTTTCCCCAACAGATAATGCCTAACCGGGGAACATACCTCGTGGTTCCTCTTATGAATTGGATATTGCTGAGTCTTTTGCCGCTTACAGCAGTAAGAAAAATTCCTCAACCTTCTCTTAGTGCTGCAAACGGACAATTTATGTTTTTTGATGCAGAAACATACAAAAAACTCCAGCCTCATAAGAAGGTAAAGAGGTCAGCCATCGAGGATATGAAAATTGTAAGATATTACAAACGAAAGAAAATAAAGGTGGCTGTTCTATTAGGTTACGACGACGTGCAATGTAAAATGTACCATAATCTGGATGAAGCTGTAGAAGGATTTTCCAAAAATTTCTTTGAATTCTTCGGAGGGAGTCAGTTTCTATGCTACCTGTTCGCTATTATTACCACTATAGCTCCCTGGGTGATCCTTGCTTTGAATGGAATATCAGCAGCTGTAATATATATAATTATTGTATTGCTTATACGTATTCTGATTTCTGTGACAAGTAAACAATCGGCAAAATTCAATATTTTAAATATAGTATCTCAACAATTTATATTATGGAGAATTATACTGAATGCTTCAAAAAAGAAAAAGAAAAAAAATTTACTATGGAAAGGACGAAACATATATTAGAGTATATAATTACGATTATCTTGTTTTTATGCTGCACAACAGAAGTTTATTCACAACCTGTTTATGCCGGAGAAATATATAAGGCTTATATATCCGGCAATAGGAACAAATGGGTAGAAATTATTCAGGAAATGGAAAAGTCTTCCTTATCCTCTACCGTGGAAGAAAAGCTTGAACTTCTGAACTATTATTATGGTTATATTGGATATCTGATTGGTAACAAAGAAAAATCTTCAGCGAAAAAGTATCTGGACAAAGCAAAAACGACTGTAGACGATGTATTGAAAAAAGATCCTTCCAATGCAACCGCTTTAGCATACAAAGGAACTTTTATCGCCTACCGGATGACTATAGATAAAATAAGAATTCCTGTTCTTGGACCTCAAAGCATGAAGTATATTAAGAAAGCATACGAAAAAGATCCGGATAATATCCAGGCTCTTGCCGATATGGGAAATATGTTGTATCACGCGCCTTCCCTTTTTGGTGGCGATAAAGAAAAAGGTATATCTTACATAAAAAAGGCCATATCCAGAATAGAAGAAACCGGAAAGGTCCGTAACAACTGGAATTACCTTAATCTGATGGTACTTCAATCCAGATATACGGAAGAAATAGGAGATCTGAAGACAGCAATGGATATATACGAAAAAATACTCACTGTTGAACCGGAATTTGTATGGGTGAGGGATGAGCTTTACCCGCAAATAAAAACAAAAATCAAATAAAGTATGAATTTAACTAAAGATATAAAAGTAAAAGTTGACAAAGCTCTTGAAAATCTGACAGAAGAGCTGATAGAAAGAGAACCCAGGGATCTCTATGAATCTGTAAAATATATGATCTCCATGGGAGGGAAAAGACTGAGGCCCCTTTTATGCATTTTGTCTTACAGTCTGTTCGGCAATAACATTGAACGGGATGTGCTTAAACCGGCTTTAGGTCTTGAAATATTTCATTCTTTTACTCTGGCTCATGACGATATTATGGATCGTGCAAAAATGAGGCGGGGACAAATCTGCCTGCATAAAAAATACAGTCCCGAACTTGCCGTACTGGCAGGTGATGCAATGTCGATCTATGCGTTCGAACTTATATCCCAATGTCCACACAATCTGTTACCCTGCATCCTGAAAACATTTGCAAAAACAGCCATGGAAATTTGCGAAGGACAACAAATGGATTTATCGTTCGAGAAACAAACTTTCGTTGCTATGGAAGATTATCTTAAGATGATATCACTAAAAACCGCTGTTTTTCTGGCATGTTCCGCTCAGATAGGAGCCATTTGCGGAGAAGCTTCCGAGGCAGATCGTACTCATATGTATAATTTCGGATACAACCTGGGATTAGGTTTCCAGATTTGTGACGATTATCTGGACTCTTTCGGAAATCCGGCAATATTCGGCAAAAATATAGGAGGAGATATTCTGAACAACAAAAAGACCTGGTTATTGATCGAAGCCTTTTCCCGCTGCAACGACAGACAGAAAAAAGAACTGGAAAAGCTGATGATGAAATCCGATGACCCGAAAAGCAAGATAGAACGTGTAATTGCGATATACAAGGATCTGGAAATACCTGAATATGCGATTCGAAAGATAACTCAATGTCACGAAAGATCTGTAGAGTCACTGAATAAAACAAATGGGAATGAAAACATAAAGTCCATATTAATGGAATATTCTTCCTCCTTAATAAACAGAATCGTTTAGTAAGGGTTCACTCCGGTTATTTACGAAAAATTCATATCTTTTTTATTTCGACTCAGAAAAAAATGAGATATATTTGCATAATATATCAGACAGTAATTCATGAAAAAAGGAAATCTTTCATTTTTTGCCATTTGCTTGAGTTATTTTATTTTTACCACAAGCTGTGAGTATAAAACAAAAACCGTTGACAATACCATCGGGTTCGACTCCATCCAGGTAGATGAATCCTATCATATTCATGGACAAACATCTGAGCCGGGATGCAATATTAAAATAAATTTTTTATTCCCCGACTCAACAAAGAGTACGGATAATCTATTAAAAACTTTTGTTGTAAAAACTTACGGTGAACCTTTTAATAATATGGGTCCTCATGAAGCCACAAAAGAATTTATTAACCGTTACATGGAGAATTTCAAAAATTTTACAACCATCACTGAAAATAGCGAATACAAAGAAGATGAGAATATATATGTTGACGAAACGGGATATTCTTATTACATACAATTAAAGAATAATATCCTATACAATAAAAATAATTTCATTTCTTTTACCGTAGAATCGTTATCTTATGAAGGCGGAGCCCACAGCTCAAAAAGCATTTACGGATTCGTATACAATCTTACTACGGATAAACTACTTCAGCAAAACGATTTTGCAGGGGATAAATACATGAGTAGCATATCGACTATCCTGGCGGAAAAAATTGCCGAAGAGAATGGAATAAAAGAGATTAAAGAGCTTGAAAATCTCGGTTACAACAGCCTGGAAGAAATTAAGCCCAACAATAACTTTACATTAGACGATCAGGGAATTACTTACTATTTTAATGAAAATGAAATAGCCGGAACAATGGTGGGAATCAGCCGGGTATTTATTCCCTATGAAGAATTAAATATCTATACTCAAAAAGACTCCCCTATTTCTGTCTTTACTTCACATTAATTTATGGAATTAATAAAAAAATATTTTCCGGAGATCACTCAGGAACAAGAAAATCAATTTTCAAAACTCTACGATTTATATAAAGACTGGAACAGTAAAATCAATCTGATATCCCGGAAAGATATTGAGAATTTATACGAAAAGCATATTCTTCATTCACTGGGTATCGGAAAGGTAATAAAATTCAAAGAAGGAACGACCCTTATGGATTTAGGAACCGGAGGCGGCTTCCCGGGCATCCCCCTGGCAATACTATTTCCGGGTTCTCAATTCCTTTTACTGGATAGCATCGGTAAAAAAATCAAAGTTGCCGAAGATATCACTCATCAGATCGATCTGAAGAATGTGAACTGTATTCAATCGAGAGTAGAAGATGAAAAAAGAAAATTCGATTTTGTTGTAAGCAGAGCTGTAATGCCGCTATCCGAAATGGTGCAGATCGCAAAGAAAAATATATCTACCAAACCTCAGAACGCTCTTCCCAACGGCTTCCTTTGTCTTAAAGGAGGAGACTTGCAGGACGAAATTAAATCTTTCAGAAATAAGATAATACAATACGAATTAAGCGATTATTTCGAAGAAGATTTTTTCAAAACGAAAAAAGTTATCTATCTTCCTATATGAGAATATCCTTTGATCAAATACAATTTGTATATTTGCAAATCATAAATTCAAGGAATCTAAAATAGTAAAATGAAAATAAAAATATTTCCTTTCAATCCTCTTTTTGAAAATACATATTTATTATACGACGACACCAAAGAAGCTGCTTTAATCGATTGTGGTGCTTCTTCCGAAAAAGAATATGCACTACTGGATAATTTTATAGAATCGAACGGACTTACACTCAAAGTTCTTTTAAATACCCATCTTCACTTCGACCATGCGCTGGGGAACAATTATATCCGGGAAAAATACGGATTAAAACCTCAATACCATAAGAATGAAGACGCTATGCCTTGTGTAAAACCTCAAGCTTCTACTTTCGGCTTCAGCATCGTTTACGAACCCGTTAAAGCAGATCATTTTATTAAAGAAGGGGAAATCATCCGGTTCGGCAATACAAGTCTTCTTTCTATATTAACTCCCGGACATTCTCCGGGCAGTTTGTCTTTCTACAACAAAGAAGACAATTGCATTTTTACCGGAGATGCCTTATTTAAAAGAAGTATCGGACGGACGGATCTCTGGAAAGGAGATGAATCTACATTATTAAAGGCTATTCGAACAAAGATTTTAACGCTTCCGGATGAAACGGTTGTGTATCCCGGTCATGGCCCCGCAACAACGGTAATAGAGGAAAAAAAACACAATCCATACATTAGTTGAACAAAATAAATTAAAGATATAAAGAATTAAACTATAATTATCATGAAACAAGACGAGTTTGTATATCGCCACATAGGCATAAACGAAAAAGAGATTGGAACAATGGTATCTAAGATCGGAGTAAGCAGTCTGGATAAACTGATCGAAGAAACATTTCCTTCTAATATTTTACTGAAAAAAGACCTGGAACTTCCGGAAGCAATGACAGAACGTGAATATTCTGAGCACATTGCCGAGGTGGCATCCAAAAATGAAATATTTACTTCTTATATAGGTATGGGATGGTACGACACCTGTACTCCAGCCGTTATATTAAGAAACATATTCCAAAATCCGGTTTGGTATACTTCTTACACTCCTTATCAGGCAGAAATCTCTCAGGGACGTCTGGAAGCTCTTCTTAATTTCCAAACGATGGTCAGTGACCTTACGGGTTTGCCTTTGGCAAATTGTTCGTTACTGGACGAAGCTACTGCGGCAGCTGAAGCAGCCAACATGCTTTTTCAAACCCGAAGCAGGGATCAGGTAAAGAGTAATGCAAATGTTTTGTTTGTAGACCAAAAAGTCTTCGATTCGACTTTGGCTGTTCTAAATACAAGGACACAGCCTCAGGGGATTGCAATGGTTGTCGGTGACTATAAATCTTACAATTTTACGGGAAAGGAATTTGCAGCTATTGTTCAATATCCGAACGCCGACGGTTCTATAGAAGATTACAAATTATTTGTTGAGAAAGCGAATGCCAACGGAGTGAAGACGGCTGTAGCCGCAGACCTGTTGAGCTTATGTATCCTTACCCCTCCCGGAGAATGGGGAGCAGATGTTGTTTTCGGAACTTCTCAACGATTTGGTATACCTATGTATTTCGGAGGCCCTTCTGCTGCTTATTTTGCAACTAAAGAAGAATACAAACGCAATATACCCGGCAGAATTATCGGAGTTTCCAAAGATGCTTACGGCAAAAGAGCTCTCAGAATGGCTCTGCAAACCCGTGAACAACATATCAAAAGAGAAAAAGCAACTTCCAACATCTGTACGGCACAGGCTCTTTTGGCAACTATGTCTGGTTTCTACGCGGCTTATCACGGACCGGAAGGCCTTAAAAATATCGCAGAAAGAATCCATTCTATAGCAGGATATATTTCAGAAAAGTTAACAGGAATGGGATATGAACAGGAAAATAAGAATTTCTTTGATACCCTGAAAATTCGCCTGAATCCAAAAGCTTCTTTGAGTATTTTAAGAGAAACAGCTTTGGAATGCAAAGTAAATCTTCGCTATTTCGATGATGATACGGTAGGTATCAGTATAGACGAAACAACAATGACCGAAGACGTAGGTGTATTATTGTATATCTTCTCTGCCGCCATAAAGACAGAAGAAATGATGAAAGAAGATATTCCTACTAAAATATATTTCGATAACCAATTTAAGAGAACTTCCGATTATCTCACCCACGAAGTATTTAATTCTTATCATACAGAAACAGAAATGATGCGTTACATGAAACGGTTGGAAGTTAAAGATATTTCATTAACCCAATCCATGATTTCATTAGGTTCCTGTACCATGAAATTAAATGCCGCTTCTGAAATGTTACCGTTGAATGATCCTCATTTCACGAATATACATCCGTATGCTCCATCGGATCAGACAGAAGGATACAAAGAACTGATCGAAAACCTTGCTTCCTACCTCGGTGTTATTACCGGATTACCGGGAGTGAGCTTTCAACCCAATTCCGGTGCGGCCGGTGAATATGCCGGGTTAATGACTATTCGTGAATATTTGAAATCGACAGGACAAGGTCATCGCAATATCGTCCTTATTCCGGGTTCTGCTCATGGAACAAACCCAGCTTCTGCTATTCAGGCGGGTTTCCAGACAGTTACCGTGAAGTTCGATGAAAACGGAAATACAGATATCGATGACTTAAAAGCTAAAGCGGAAGAGCATAAAGAGAATCTGGCAGCACTCATGATCACCTACCCTTCTACTCACGGGATTTTTGAAACGGGAATCGTAGAGATGTGCCGGATTATTCACGATAATGGCGGACAGGTTTATATGGACGGTGCTAATATGAATGCTCAGGTAGGACTAACCAACCCGGGATTCATTGGTGCGGACGTGTGCCACCTGAACCTACATAAGACATTCGCAAGCCCGCACGGAGGAGGTGGTCCTGGCGAAGGTCCTATCTGTGTAGCTGAACACTTAATCCCATTTTTACCGGCTCATCCTGAAAAAGACGGATCAAATCTGAATACGGTAGCGGCCTCTCCTTATGGTAGTGCCGGAATTCTGGCTATAACTTATGGATACATCCGTATGATGGGTGGCCCCGGACTAAAAATGGCAACTAAAATAGCTATCCTGAATGCCAATTATCTGGCATCTCAACTGGAAGAAGCATACGGTATCGTATACAAAGGCGATAAATCCAGAGTAGGCCATGAGTTGATCCTGGAATGTAGAAATATCAAAACTTACTCCGGAATCGATGAGAGTGATATCGCCAAACGACTCATGGATTTTGGTTTCCATGCTCCTACCCTTTCTTTCCCTGTTCATGGCACACTTATGATCGAACCAACAGAGAGTGAAAGCCTTGCAGAACTGAACCGTTTCATTGATACAATGCTAACAATTCGTCAGGAAATAGAGGAAGTTGCAAAAGGAAATGCAGATAAAGAAGATAACGTGCTTAAAAATGCACCTCATCCTCAATATGAAGTTTGTAGTGACGAATGGAAACATCCTTACAGCAGGGAAAAAGCAGCTTTCCCTCTCGAATGGATCAAAGAAAACAAATTCTGGATCAATGTTGCCCGTGTGGATAATGCTTTTGGCGACAGAAATCTGATCCCCATTCAATGCAACTGCTAATATTTTTATTAAAATAAAAGTCTGATAAAAAGCAAGAAGACAGCCAGACAAGGACAACCGGGCGATATTGTGCGGCAAAATCCTTTGTCTGGCTTTTCTTTTTGGACGGCAAAAGTAGACCATAACCAGATCTAAGACGCAGGAACCGTTCGTCCTATGGTTGAGAGGTAGTTAGCAATTAAGATAGAATAACAACTGATTTCTAATTATTTACTATTTTTGCAAAACGATGAATCGGATTATTCCTGATTTTCAAAAACATAGAACTTTAATGAATTAAAAATGGCTAAAGAACAAACTAAGAAGAAATCCGCTGCTGTTTTAGCATCCGAAACGAAAAAATTAGTAGTGTCTGAAAATAACGGTAAATGGGGATTTTTAGATGCAGCCACCGGCCAAGAAGTTGTACCGTTTAAATACGACTACGCCCATTCTTTTTCTGTTGGATTGGCTTTGGTCCGGCTAAATGGATGGTGGGGGTATGTAGATAAAACAGGAAAGGAAGTGATTCCGTGCATATATAACCCGGCATGGTCGTTTACCAAAACAGGATTGGCAGCAGTATGCATAGAGGGTAAATGCGGTTTTATAGACCAGACAGGAAAAGAAGTTATACCGCTTATATACGATGAAGCCCGCTATTTTAACAAAGAGGGGAAAGCAAAAGTAAAACTAAACGGCGAAACTTTCTTTATTGATTTGAAAGGGAACCGAATCGAATAAATAGATCAAATACACAAACGGCTAATAAACGCTTGTTTTTTCATGTGAGTTGTTAAATAATTCCTGAAAAGCAGATTGCAATTGAAAAGAGAATAAAAAACTAAGAGTAACACTTTTCTTTTATTCAGGAAGGTTTGTCCCGCAATTTAGACAACGTTCACGATGAACACAAAGAATACTTCCGCATAATTTGCACTTCCATCGAATCTTCTCTTCTTTAATAAAATCAGGTAACCCTTGATTTTGAATATTTGTCAGATTCTCAATCAGGCTCATGTGGTAATTCCGGCGATATCTTTTATCCAGATTTTTCATTCGGGGACATGGAAAATTCGAACATTCATAACAAAATCCCGATTTAGTTTGAGCAAGATATTCGCAATTTTTTATCGTACAGGAAATACAATGTTTGGGTTTGGTATCCAGATCCTTGAATCGACAGCCCGGACAAGGTCTCTTTATCCGTAGAAAAGCAATGCAAGTTCCGCAATTCATTCCACAAGGCGCAATAAAACTGTTTTCAAAATCCCGATCCAATAAATACTTGCGCATGGTACAAATTTACTGAAACAAATGAAAAAAGACGAATTTCTCCGCCTTAAAAGCTTATTGCCGGATTTTTGAATGAGAAAGACTATCTTTGCGTAAAATTGATAGTATGGAAAACATTGAAACCGACAGATTAGTAATACGACTTGCCAAGCCGGACGATGCGGAGGCTATATATTCTTACCGCTCTGATTTTATCGAAAATAAATATCAGGGATGGTTCCCGGATTCGGTTAAAGAAGTTCGTGATTATATAAATAATATGCCAAAAACGATAGATGTGGCTGACGTATGCTTTCAGTTTGCCATTATTAGCGTAGATGAAAACCGACTCATCGGCGATATGGGGATTATCTTCACTAATCATAAGAATATGCAGGCTGAAATAGGTTGTACATTGCATAAAAATTATAAAGGAAAAGGATATGCTACAGAGGCTTTGAAAGCAATGACTAATTATCTTTTTGTTTCTTTGGATAAACACAGGATTGTTGCGTCTGTGGATCCGAGAAATACAGCATCTATCCGATTAATCGAACGATTGGGATTCAGAAAAGAAGCTCATTTTAAAGAAAGCTACTATCTGCGCGGAGAATGGGCTGATGATATTATTTACGCCATGCTTAAAAGGGAATGGGTTACCAATTAATGATAGGCAAAAATCGTCATATACTGGTAAAATTTTCTCACGTGCGAAAATTTTAAATCGTGGTCGCATTTGAAAAAATGGGACGTGCGAAAA
>JAJBTS010000369.1 GCA_020860885.1 Bacteroidales bacterium | reverse complement strand
ATTATTATGTAAGATCTTTCAACTGTCAATCTAATCTGGTCAATGAAAAACACAAGTAAGTGATTTTCAATACTTACAGAAGTGGCGATACAAAACTTTTTTAATTGTAGTAGTTTAACAGGGAAGAGAAAACAGTCACCAGTTAGCAGTGAACAAAGGAGTTTTTTGGTTGTAAATTTGCGAAGAGTATCTATGCCCCGTTGCGAAGAGTATCTACCCCTCGTTGCGAAGAGTATCTCGACGGGTTAGCGGAGAGTATTAACACCCCGTCGCGGTAAGTATTTCGGGGAGGTCGAGATACTTACCGCGGGAGGGTAGCGAAGAGTATCTCGGAGGGGGTGTGATACTTACCGCAAAAAGGTAGCGATAAGTAGTAAGAAATGGTAACGATATTTATCATGGAGGGAAGGTAATAGGTTGCTTACTGGTAACCGGTAGCAACTAATAAGTAGAGATATGAAAAAGGGGCTGTTCCAAAAGAACTCACCCCCTCTATCTTTTAAGAAACGTCTTAAGCAGTTGAATAAATAGCCCCCTTTTCAAGTTGGGGGCTAAATAATAGAATGGACTTTCTATACGTTTACGTTGAAATCATTTAGATTACATATTCCTGCCAGCTTTTGATTTGAATATCTTTCTCGCTCATGGTGCAGAAAGCTTCAATGAATGCACTTGCCAGACGGGCGTTTGTCAGAAGAGGAATATTATGGTCGATAGCCGCACGACGGATTTTATATCCATTGGTTAATTCCCTCCGTGTATTATTCTTAGGAATATTGACTACCAGGTCGATCTTATGTTCGGACATAATCTCGATAACATTGTTGGTTCCTTCTTCATCCGGCCAATCGACTGTAGTGGCGCTGATGCCATTCTCTTCCAGGAATTTTTGTGTTCCGGAAGTTGCATAGATCTGATAATTTTTCTCACTTAATAACTTGCAGGCATCCAACATATCCACTTTGGATTTGGCGGCTCCGGAAGAGATCAACACTCCTTTTTTAGGTATTTCATATCCTACAGCCATCATAGCAGAAAGTAGTGCTTCGTTGTAATCGTCTCCTAAACAACCTACTTCACCGGTCGAAGACATATCTACCCCCAATACCGGGTCTGCCTTATGTAAACGGGTGAAAGAGAATTGAGAAGCTTTTACTCCGATCCATTCGATATCGAAAGCAGAGCTGTCGGGTTTGTTGTAAGGAACATCCAGCATTATTTTTGTTGCTGTTTCAATAAAGTTGCGTTTCAGTACTTTCGACACGAAAGGGAAAGAACGGGAGGCACGCAGGTTACATTCGATGACTTTAATATCGTTGTTTTTTGCCAGGTACTGAATATTAAAAGGTCCTGAAATATTCAATTCTTTAGCAATCATTTTACTTACTTTCTTGATCCGGCGGAAAGTTTCGAAGTAAATTTTTTGTGCAGGGAAAACCAGAGTGGCATCTCCGGAGTGAACTCCGGCAAACTCCACATGCTCGGAAACTGCATATTCTACCACTTCTCCGTTTTTAGCTACCGCATCAAATTCTATTTCTTTCGCATTCTGGAGGAATTCGGAAACCACTACCGGATACTCTTTGGAAACTTTAGCTGCTGCTTTCAGGAAGGTTTCCATATCTTCGTGGGTATAGCAAACATTCATTGCAGCACCGGAAAGTACATACGAAGGCCGTATCAATACCGGGAATCCTACTTTCTCAACAAAGGAGTTAATGTCTTCCATGCTTGTTAGTTCTTTCCATTGAGGCTGGTCGATTTTCAACTGATCCAGCATAGAAGAGAATTTATGACGGTTTTCTGCGCGGTCAATGCTTACCGGAGAAGTTCCCAGGATAGGCACCTGCTGGCGATGAAGTTTCATGGCTAGGTTGTTAGGTATTTGTCCCCCAACCGATACGATAACGCCTTTGGGCAGTTCCAGGTCAATAATATCCAGAACACGTTCGAAAGACAATTCGTCGAAATAAAGACGGTCGCACATATCGTAATCCGTAGAAACGGTTTCCGGATTGTAGTTGATCATAGTAGCTTTGTAGCCGAGTTTCCGGGCTGTTTGTACTGCATTGACAGAACACCAGTCGAATTCTACGGAAGATCCGATGCGGTAAGCTCCGGAACCTAAAACTACTACACTCTTTTCGTTTTTGTAGTAAGGAATATCATAGCCTTCCGTACCGTAAGTCATATATAGATAGTTGGTCAGTTCGGGGTCTTCCGAAGCTATGGTATTGATCCTTTTTACAGCAGGAACAATATTGTGTTTCTTCCTGACTTCTCTTACCCTGAGGTTTCCTTTTTCCATATTGTCTGTCGGGTTTTCTACGTAACGGGCTATCTGGAAATCCGAAAATCCTAAGCGTTTCGCTTCTTTCAGAACATCAGCCGGCAGTTCTTCGATGGTTTTGTATTTTTTAAGCACCTGCGTATAATCTACAATATTCTTCAGGCAGTTCAAAAACCAGGGGTCTATTTTGGTAAGATCGTAAATCTTTTCCACTGTATATCCCTTTCCAAGAGCTTCCGCGATAGCGAATATACGAAGGTCTGTCGGGTTGGCAAGTTCATCGTCCAGATTTATGAAAGAAAGGTCTTTGTTTCCTACAAATCCATGCATGCCTTGTCCGATCATACGTAAACCTTTCTGGATGATTTCTTCAAAAGACTTACCGATAGACATGATTTCTCCGACCGATTTCATGCTTGAACCGATCTGGCGTGAAACGCCGACAAATTTGGTTAAGTCCCAACGAGGGATTTTAACGATGATATAATCTACGGAAGGAGCTACATAAGCCGAATTGGGAGTGCCCATTTTACCGATCTGATCCAGGGAATATCCCAATGCCAATTTTGCCGCTACAAAAGCCAAAGGATAACCACTGGCTTTAGAAGCCAGTGCGGAAGAACGGCTCAGGCGGGCGTTGATTTCAATCACGCGATAATCGTTCGTAAAGGGATTGAAAGCGTATTGGATATTACATTCCCCTACAATTCCCAGATGACGGACCGTTTTCTTAGCCAGATCTTCCAGAAGAGCGATTTGTTCCTGCGTTAAAGAACAGATAGGAGCTACTACGATACTTTCTCCGGTATGCACACCCAGTGGATCTACATTTTCCATCGGAACTACCGTGAAGCAATGATCGTTTTTATCTCGGATGACTTCAAATTCGATTTCTTTCCAACCTTTCAGAGATTCTTCGACCAGGATTTGTTTGGAATAAGCCAGCGACGATTCGCATAACCGGATGAATTCTTCCATATTTTCAGAGATCCCGCTACCTAAACCGCCTAAGGCATACGCCGAACGGACCATGATAGGAAATCCGATTTTGTTGGCAGCTTCCATAGCATCCGCCAGTGTTTCTACCGCCTGACTGACCGGAGTCTTCACATCTATTTCGGAAAGACTTCTTACGAAGAGGTCCCTGTCTTCCGTTTTCATGATAGCTTCTACAGAAGTACCCAGAACTTCTACTCCGTATTTTTGAAGAGTTCCGTTGAGGTACATTTCCGTACCGCAGTTTAATGCCGTTTGTCCGCCGAAAGCCAAAAGAATGCCATCGGGTTTTTCCTTTTTAATTACTTCTTCTACGAAAAAAGGAGTGATCGGCAGGAAATACACTTTATCGGCAACACCTTCCGATGTTTGGATGGTTGCAATATTAGGGTTAATAAGTAAAGTAGAAATACCTTCTTCCTTTAAGGCTTTCAAAGCCTGGGAACCCGAATAATCAAATTCTCCGGCTTGTCCGATCTTGAGCGCTCCTGAGCCTAAGATCAATACTTTGTTTCGTTTTTTAATTTCGCTCATGCTTCTTATACAAATTTTATCGGTTATAATTCTTGAGTTGTTTTTTATCGTTCTTATTGGAAGGGAGAAAGTGTATCATCATCCGGGTTGAATCCATATAAGCAGACGTTACGACAAAAAATGCGGTGGTTGAAAACCATCGCATTCAATATATTGATAATAATCTGTTTATCTTACAATTCATAAAGCTCAAACTTATCTCCGTTTGAGATGCAAAGTTATAAAAAAATAATTAAACCGGACGACTAAATAAAGAATTATTTTTCTACTTCTGTAAATACCCTGCTGAGATTGTATCCTGTAAAGTATCCGACTCCTCCATTCGTAATATTGGTGATTATATTAGCGGAAGGGCCTCCGAACATCGGATTTTCTCCCCCTTGTTCCCTGTTGCACTGGCTGATGAAATCGTAGTATCCTTTTTCAATTTTACTTGGAAAAACATTTACTAGATCACCCGGTTTCAAATAAACGGATGTTTTCCGGTCGTCTTCCGAATCCTTCTCCCATTCTGAGAAATGATCGAAATAATGGATGGTAAGCCCGTTGATGTATTGCCCGTTAAATAATGCATCGTCAGATATAATATATTTGCTGATCACATTGGTTACAATGGTATCGTTGGCTAACACGTGGAACAAATAATAGTCTTCTTCCGGAGAATCTTGTCCGAATATGTTCAGGGCGTAATTGGTATGACCCATGATCGCAATAAGATTAACCTGAATAGAATCTAAGTGGATAGGGGCTGGGATGGTTGTTGAAGCCTGGTAGTGATCCGTAATGCCATCCTTGTCGAAGTCTGTTTCAATATCCAGAAGATAAGTTGTTCCTGTTTTTGCAAGCCAGAAGTGATCTGAAATGTAATCTCCCGGAGATAAAGGATCCTCGTATAAATCGTACATTGTTTTGTCGGAACCGGATATCTTAACTTTTGCACCGGATACCGGCGTAGAAGGTGTTGGGTCAAAGTAGGGAGCAGAGTTTGTAAGACGGACCTTTTGGCGTTTGTATTCATTCGTGATAACTCCGTAGACTACGAGTTTAGGCTCTGCATCTTCCGTTTCGAAATGAAAAGATTCGGTACAGGATGCAAACAAGAAAGAAATGAATAAAATAAATCCGTGGAAGAAAGAATTTCTAACAGAGATCTTCCTTCTGAATTCATACTTTATATTTATAACCTTTGTTTTTTTCATTTTCCCGTTAAAACTTAATGTTGTATGTAATCGACGGAACAATTCCGAATAAGTAAAGCTTTTCTGCATACGGAGCTTCATGGATTTCATCCTGTTTGTAAGTAATGGTCCATGGATTTTTCCGGTTGTAAACATTATAAATAGAGAAATTCCATTCCCCTTTCCATCGTTTTTTCGATTCCGGATTGGGTATATAGTTTACAGAAATATCCAGACGGTCGTAATTGGGTTTGCGATATTCGTTTCTTCCGGAATAAAGAGGGAAATATTCTCCGCCGATTTCAAATCTTCCGGTAGGATAGGTCGTCGGATTTCCCGTAGCAAATATCCAGGTAGCCGAGAAATTCCACTTTTTAGAGAAATTGTAACTTGCCAGAATATTTATGGCGTGCGTCTTATCGTAGGGAGCCAGATAGGTTTTTCCGTTATTGATTTCCGGAATAGTACGCTCGGATCTCGAAAGAGTATAATTTACGAATCCGGTTAGTTTGCCTCTGTTCTTTTTAACCATCAGTTCGATCCCATAAGCCTCGCCTTTACCGGTTCTTATTTCTTTTTCCAGATTTTCATTGAGTACCAGATTGGCGTGTTCCTTGAAATCAATAACGTTTTTCAGGTTCTTGTAATACACTTCTGCGGAAGTTTCGTACATATTATCGTTGAAGTTATAGAAATAACCCAAAGAAAACATATCGACTTTCTGAGGTTTCACATTCGGACTGGCAGAGAACCACACATCTAAAGGAGATCCGGAAGCCGAATTGTTGGCCAACTGCATGTACTGGGTATTGCGTGAATAATTGGCTTTGAAAGAAGATTGCCCGTTCATTTGGAAAACTCCTCCAAAACCGGGTTCGAAAGCGGTATAGGTATGAGAGATGTCTCCTGTATTATGAAAAGACGAGAATCGCACGCCGTATCTCAGAGTCAGTTTTTCTGCTAATTGTTGGTCGTTGGAGAGATAAGTAGCCTGTTCTATCGCCTGGGCGCCCGGAACACTGTAAGTATCCATACCTTCCATCTGTACCCATCCGGGTTTGAATTCATGGTAAGTAACATTCACTCCGTAAGAAAGATCCCATAAAGAATGGATAGGTTGGTGGAAATCCACCCTTGCCATCCAATCCGTTATGCTGGATTCCCAATCCATTTTAGCGCCATCGAGCTTAGATGAGAGTCCGTAATCGTAATCGGTATAATGAGCACTGAATTTTCCAAACAAACGTTTTGAAAAAACGTGGTTCCAGGTGAGGGATACGGCAGCATTACCGTATTTGAAACTTCCCGGTTGGGCTCCGAAATTATCCAATCCGTAATAAGCATTCAATTCGAGTTTGTCTTTTTCTGAAAAACGATGGGAGAGCTTACCGTTCAGGTCGTAGAAATACATCGTTGTATTGCGTATATCTTTATCGGAAGATAGTTTTAGAAACAGGTCGGCATAACTTCTCCGTGCACCGACGAGCCACGATGTCTTATCTTTGATAGGACCTTCCAGCATGATACGGCTGGATATTAACCCGATGCCCCCGGTTCCCCGGAACTTATCCGGGATTTCACTTTTTGTACGTACGTCCAGTAAAGAAGATAAGCGTCCACCGAACTTAAAAGGCATATCGCCTTTATACAGTTCAATACCGCTGATAACATCGTTGTTGAAGACCGAAAAGAAACCCATTAAGTGAGAAGGATTATATACCGTAGTATT
The DNA here is from genome assembly GCA_020860885.1 of Bacteroidales bacterium. Classification (GTDB taxonomy): domain Bacteria; phylum Bacteroidota; class Bacteroidia; order Bacteroidales; family Azobacteroidaceae; genus Azobacteroides. Next base: position 3,710 of record JAJBTS010000369.1, on the reverse strand, counting down.
ATCCAGTACAATCAGGTTTTGGTCGGGAGATCCCCCTCTGACACTGTATCCTGATCCTCCTTCCGATGCAGCTTGTACTCCCGGAAGCAGCTGGATAGCTTTAATTATATCTACTTCTCCCATCAAAGCGGGCATCAGCCGGATTTCCTCTATGCTTAATTTCTCCAGCCCCATAGAAAGGGTAGTGATGTTTTCATCGTTTTGCCTGGCAGAAATAACGATTTCCTGTAGATCCGTGTTGGACCTCAACTGAACATTCAATAGGAGAGGAGAATCTTCCGTTATTTTTATTTCCTGTTTGATGTATCCGACATAAGAGAACTGAACCGTATAGTTACCCTCAGGGGGGATAGAGAGGCTATAACTGCCATCATCATCCGAGTAAGTACCATGAGCCGTTTCAATAACATAGATAGAAGCTCCTGATAAATTCTCTCCGGTTGTTCGGTCCGAAACAATTCCCCGGATAATTTTATCTTGTGAAAAAGAGAGAAAAGAAAGGGAAAGGAAAGCAAATAAAATAACCCACTTTAACAAATAAATCTTAAAAATGCTATTCAGTATAATTGTCATTTGAGAGAATTGAGTTGGCAAATGTATATAAATTGCATGGAATATTACTAATAAAAGAGTACCTTTGCATCTTAAAAATTCTTAACAGTCAATAATGTAAAGATTTATTCTAATCGATATTCTTAAATAATTATGAAGACAGTATTAAGCGGTATCCGCCCGACAGGTAATTTGCACTTAGGGAACTATTATGGTGCTATCATCAATTTCCTGAAAATGCAGGAAGAAAATAAGTGTTATTTCTTTATTGCAGATTGGCATTCTCTGACTACGCATCCGGATCCGAAAATGCTTCATGAAAATACTAAGAATGTACTGGCCGAATATCTGGCTTGCGGATTAGATCCTGAGAAGGCAACAATATATGTCCAGAGTGATATTCCCGAGATAGCGGAATTGTATCTTTTATTAAACATGCATGCTTATTTGGGTGAACTGGAGAAAACAGTTTCTTTCAAAGACAAAGCCCGGAAACAGCCGAACAATGTAAATGCCGGATTGCTTACTTATCCCGTATTGATGGCTACGGATATCCTCATCCATAACCCCGATTATGTTCCTGTAGGAAAAGACCAGGAACAGCATCTGGAGATGACCCGTAATTTTGCGAACCGGTTCAACCATAAATACGGAGTGGAATATTTCAAACAGCCCACTGCCTATATCCAAAGCAAGGAATTGACTAAAATCCCCGGTTTGGACGGTAGCGGAAAAATGGGTAAATCGGAAGGTAACTGTATTTATCTGATCGATGAACCCAAAATAATAGAAAAGAAAGTAAAGAAAGCACTCACCGATAATGGTCCGGAAGGGATAAATACTCCGAAACCGGATTACATTGAGAATCTTTTTACTTTAATGAAGGTTGTTTCTACTCCTGATGTGTTGGCTTACTACGAGGATTTATGGAATAGGGGTGAGACGCGTTGGTATGGAAATATGAAAAAGCAATTGGCAGAAGATATCATCAAAGTTACTTCTCCCATCCGCGAGAAAATTAATGAGATAAAAGCAGATAGCGCTTATCTTCATAAAGTAACGAAAGAAGGGGCGGAGAAAGCCAGGGAAAGCGCTGGCAAAACATTGAAAGATGTGCGCGAAATCATGGGATTCAAACCTTTCTGATATAAAAGAAATAAGAGTAAATAAAAAAGGAAGAAATTATTCAGTTTCTTCCTTTTTTATTGTTTATTGTCCGTCTCTCAGAAAATCCAAAGCCTCAATAATTTCTTTCTGACTGGCCGTTTGATTGATTTCAATTTCTCCGACTGCTTTTAGTAACGTGAAATTGATGGTTGAATGTTCGTTCTTTTTATCGTGCAGCATCAGTTCGAGAATGCGGTCGTAGTATTTACAATCCATTGGGAAAGTGCCGTAATTTTCCTTTACAAAATGAGATACTTTAGTAAGTACATTCTTGTCGAATCCTAACCGGATAAAGGAAAGATATAGTTCGCAAACGGTACCCCAGGCAACCGCGTAGCCATGAGGAATAGGTCTTTCCAACTCGTAGGAAAGGCTTTCAAAAGCATGGCCGAAAGTATGTCCCAGATTAAGAGCTTTACGGATTCCATGTTCTTTGGGATCCTCTTTTACGATGCGTTCTTTGACCATTACGGATTCGAACAAGAGGTCGTTGAGTTGTTCGTAATCAATTTCTTCCAGGTTAAACCGCAAAATCTCGTTCAGTTCTCTTTCCGAACTCAACAAGGAATGTTTCAGCATTTCCGCATAACCGGAGAGTAGATTGATAGGGTCGAGCGTCTGGAAGAAGCGGGCTTCTATAAAGACCGCTATAGCCGGGGTGAAGACACCTACTTCATTTTTCAGCCCGTTGAAATTAATTCCTGTTTTTCCTCCTACGGCAGCATCCACAGCTCCCAATACGGTAGTGGGTATATTAATGAACGGTATTCCTCTTTTGAATGTGGCGGCTGCAAAACCTCCCAGGTCGGTCAGCATGCCTCCTCCCAAATTAATGAGTAGTGATTTTCTGGTGGCTCCGTTTTCGGAAAGGAACTGCCACACTTTAGCGAGGGTTTTAAGTTTTTTATTTTCATCGCCTGAAGCGATAACAAATTTTTTAGCAAATTGTACTTCCGGGACAGACTCTATACGGGGAAAGCAGTGTCTTTCCGTATTTTCGTCGCAAAGAATAAATAAACCATCGTAAGTTAGCTCCCGGATAAAGTCAGCCAGATCTTTCTCTATGTTGGTTGAGCGAATAATCTCTTGTTCCATAAAACATTTGGATAATAACAATATTACGCAAATGTAGTAAAAAATAGTTTGATTTATTTGTTGATTCCAAAAGAATTTCTACCTTTGCACCCGTTATGAGATGCCCAGATGGCGGAATTGGTAGACGCGCTGGTCTCAAACACCAGTGGGGTAATTCCCATGCCGGTTCGATCCCGGCTCTGGGTACGGATTAAATGAAAGCCTAATTGAAAATCAATCAATTAGGCTTTTTCTTTTTTTAATTTGTTCCCAAATTGTTCCCAACAAATAATGGGTGGAGGTTTTTTCAAATCCTTCTTTGATATAAGCTATTTGATTAGCTATTAATTCATGAAGAATCTAATCTTTATTGATTTTTTGATACAATATATGAAGGGATACTAGACAACCTTAGTAAATCTCCAAAATGGCTAGTGATACCAACGTCTCCTTTTAATACAATGCCAATATTGTCATTTTTAATTTTCTTTATGAGAGAACGTAAAGCTTCTAGTCCTTCTTTAACATCAAATTCTATATATTTAATTGGATTGCCACTTACAATAACATTATTTTTAGCACTTTCTTTCAATTGATTAAGCTGAATAATCCAAACGTCCGTACCATCATAAGCCCATTCAATTGTGACTTCTCCTATTAGATCATAAAAACTTCTAAATTTATTATTTATACGTTTAATTTTATCATACAGATGTTTTGGTAAATTTACAGATGACTTTGTTCCAACCATAAAAGAGTCACCTTTCCCCAAAACTCCTTCGATAACATCTTCCTTTTCTGTTTTACCAATAATTGAGGCTCCCGAATAGACTGAATTTACTGCACTTTGAGAAATAACTGAGGCATTGTTCGTTTTTTTTTCACCTTTGATTTCTTCTACATTTATAAGACGAAAA
>JAJBTS010000098.1 GCA_020860885.1 Bacteroidales bacterium | reverse complement strand
ATGTAACTAAAGTTCTATTGCCCGCAGGAATGGATATTTCTGTTAATAAGAATGTTGAAATATTGTATCAGGTATTTTCCTATGAAGATACGGCCGATCTTATTAAAAAAGGAGTTTCTTCGATCGTTATAAAAGGAAATGAAGCAGCAGGTAAAGTAAGTAGAGAATCCTCATTCATTCTTTTTCAGAAAGTTGCAGAAATATGTAAAAAAAATAAGGTTAAGATATATATACAAGGAGGTGCAGGAATACATACTTCTGCTGCTTTTTTTGCATTGGGAGCTCAGGGAATTATATTAGATTCACAGATTGCAGTCTTACCGGAATGTAGCGCTCCGGAAGAACTGAAAAATATTTTCAAGAAACTAAATGGAAATGAGACGGTAGTCCTGGATAGTTTTCGGGTACTACACCGGACAAATTCACCTGTATTACCATTAACTCCAACATGTAAGGATTTATATCCGTATCTGGGAGGATATGATTTATCCAAAAATTATATTCCATTAGGACAGGATATTTCTTTTTCTGTTGATTATTTAGAAAAATATAAGTCATTGAAGAGGCTGGTAGCTGCTATCGAAGAAGCTGCCTATGGCCACCTACGTCAGGCAAAATCATTAAATGTTTTAGGCCGGGATAATCTCTTTGCACAAGAATTGGGTATTCGATATCCCATTTTTCAAGGTCCTATGGCCCGAATAAGTGATATTCCGGAGTTTATTAATGAAGTTGCAGAAGGAGGAGCAATGCCATTCTTAGCGTTGAGCATGATGAATGGGGAAAACTGCAAAAAAACGCTGACTGAAACAGCCCAATTATTAGGAGAGAAACCATGGGGCGTGGGTATTTTAGGATTTAATTTACCACACATCAGAGACGAACAGACGAAACATATATTAAGTGTAAAACCTAAGGTTGTACTTATAGCCGGTGGACGACCTTCTTTAGCCGCTCCTTTTGAAAAAGAAGGAATAAAAGTTTTTTTACACGTTCCTTCTGTTAGTCTACTGGATATGTTTCTGAAAGAAGGAGCTAAAAATTTTATATTTGAAGGTAGAGAAAGTGGTGGACATGTAGGTCCTATTTTAAGTTTGATCCTTTGGGAAAAACAAATCAACAGATTATTAAAGGAAGAAAACAAATCTTCTATCAATGTCTTATTCGCAGGAGGAATACACGATACTTTTTCGACTGCGTTTGTGGCTGTTATGGCTGCAAAATTAGCTGCAACCGGAATCAACGTAGGAGTTCAGATGGGTACTTCTTACTTATATACGGAAGAAGCTGTTAAAACAGGTGCTATTACTAAGGAGTATCAAAAACAAATCATCAGTAAAAACGAAACTGTTTTACTGGAAGCGGCTCCCGGACAAGAAACAAGATCTGTAATTTCTCCTTTCACAGAATATTTCAGTAAACAAAAAGAAAGTTTATTATCGCAAGGATTGGATTCTAAAGAGGTCTGGCTAAAACTGGAAGAGTTAAATCTCGGAAGGCTGAGAGTCGCTGCCAAAGGAATGGATAGAAAAGGTGGTAAATTGATTAAGCTATCCAATAAGGAACAAAAAGAACAAGGACTTTACATGACCGGTGAAGTTACCGATCTTATTGATTCTACCACTACTATTTCTCAATTGCATAAAAGGGTATCGGAAGATAGTACTGACTTTATAAATAATCTGGAAGATATTGAAATTCCTCATTCTACAGCTAATCCTTTAGATTTAGCTATTGTAGGGATGGAATGTATTTTTCCGGATGCAAAGAATAAAGATGAATACTGGAGAAATTTATTTATAGGAAAAGATTCAATAACAGAAGTCCCGGATTCACGATGGAATAAAGATATTTTCTATAAACCGGACGTCCGGGATACGGATTACACCACTTCCAAATGGGGCGGTTTTATTCCGACTATTGATTTTGATCCTTTGGAATTTGGTATTACACCTCAGTCTTTGGCAGCTATTGAACCGGTTCAGTTGCTTAGTCTCTTGGTTGCAAAAAGAGCATTGGAGGATGCCGGCTATCCTAACTTATCGGAAATAAATCTCGACAATACTTCTGTTATTTTCGGAGCTGAAGGTGCTACGGAATTAGCAACTGCTTATGGAATTCGTTCGGGCATTATGCAGGTCTTTGGGAATATTCCCGAAGAATTGAAAGGGGCTTTACCGAAATTAACGGAAGACTCATTCCCCGGTGTTTTATCTAATGTAATTTCCGGACGTATTGCTAACAGATTAAATTTAGGAGGACGAAATTATACAGTGGATGCAGCTTGTGCCTCTTCTATGGCTGCATTGGATGTCGCTTGTCAGGAATTATCTGCCAGACGCTCAGATATGGTAATTGTTGGGGGTGCTGACTTCCACAATGGTATTAACGACTATTTAATGTTTTCTTCTACGTATGCTTTATCAAAAAAAGGGTGTTCCGCTTCTTTTTCTGACGATGCCGATGGAATTGTATTAGGAGAAGGTATTGGAGTTGTAATTCTTAAAAGGCTCGAAGATGCTCAACGTGATGGAAACAAAATATACGCTGTAATAAAATCTATAGATGGTAGTAGTGATGGTAGAAGTTTAGGTCTTACAGCTCCGAATCGGAAAGGCCAAATCAATGCTTTGGAAAGAGCTTACAAACGTGCGGGTATTTTACCTTCGCAGGTAGGATATGTTGAAGCTCATGGAACAGGTACGGTAGTTGGAGACAGGACGGAACTTGCTGCTCTTACAGATATCTTCCTGGATACAGGAGCGGTGAAAAATCAAACTTATCTGGGGTCGGTGAAAACACAAATCGGACATACGAAATGTGCCGCAGGTATAGCCGGACTTATTAAAGCAACTCTGGCAGTTCATCATGGTATCATTCCTCCTATATCCCATATGAATAAGCCGAATGCTTATTACAATGAAAAAACAAATCCCTTTGTATTTAATACGAATTTAGCTTTTTGGAAAGAAGAAAAACGTATTGCCGGGATCAGCGCTTTCGGTTTCGGAGGAACAAACTTCCATGCGATAATTCAAAATTATCAGGAAACAGAAAAACAAAAAACTCCATTAGAAGTATGGCCATCGGAATTATTTGTATTTAGAGGCTCTAACCAGGAAGAAGCGAAACAGCAGATGCAAAAAATAAAGGATTTGCTGACTCAGAATAATAATATTTTACTAAAAGATATAGCGTATGCTTTAGCTACGTATAATAATAAAGATATTCAGATATCCATCGTAGCAGGTAATCCCGACGAATTGCTTAAAAAGATAGAACTTGCTGAAGAAGGAAAAAGAGATTTTAACATTTTTTATCGAGCCGAAAAGGATGGAAAAGTGGCTTTTTTATTTTCCGGACAAGGAAGCCAGAGAATTAATATGGCTATCGATCTATTTGCGGCTATTCCGTCTATGAGTCGTCTGTTAGATGAAAATCCAGAATACCGGAATATTATTTTTCCTCCTACTGTTTTCGATGAAGAACTACGTAAAGAGCAGCAGAGAATTATTACCGATACGCGTAATGCACAACCTTTATTAGGTATAGTGGATTTTGCTATTGCTGATTATCTCTCTTCTTTAGGCATTCAACCCGATATGGTTGCAGGTCATAGCTATGGGGAATTAGTTGCTTTGGGTTTTGCCGGGGCTTTTGAGCCGGAAAAACTGACTTACCTTAGCCGTGAAAGAGCTTTAGCGATTCTGAATGCTATTGAAAATGATAAAGGAAAGATGGCGGCTATTAATAATGTTTCTGAGGATGAGCTGAAAGAGTTGCTTCAGGGACATGAAGAAGTATGGCCTGTTAATTTTAATTCCAACAAACAGATAGTATTAGCCGGATCCTCTACCGGAATAACAACATTTGTGAAAGAGATGACTGATAAAGGAATTGCCTGCAAAGAGATAAATGTTGCCTGTGCTTTCCACAGTCCTTTATTAGCAAAATCAAAAGATTTGTATACGGAGGTTCTTAAAGGAGTTTCATTTAGAAAGCCTAAGATACAGGTTTGGTCAAATACTACCGGCGAGAAGTATCCTGCTAAAACAAATGATATTAAGAAACGCTTAGCAGAACATTTAGTCAAACCTGTATTATTTACCCGGCAGTTGGAAAATATGTACAAGGATGGTGCCCGTATTTTTATAGAAACCGGTCCCGGACGTGTTCTAACAGGTTTGGTACAGGCAACTTTAAGAAGTGAAGCGGTAACCATACAAACCGAAAATAAAGGGGCGGAAGGTGTTACTTATTTGTTGAAATCTTTGGGTGCTTACCTTTCAACCGGAAAAACATTTAATATTGAAAAGTTATTTGACGGCAGAAAAATATCCGTAATTGATATTGACAATCCGGAACAATACAAAAAGAATTCTACAGTGTGGTATGTCAATGGACATAACGCAATACCTTCAGATGGTAAAATGCCTGCTGGAGGTGCTTATCCGATAACAAATTTTTATACGACTTATATGGGAAAAGATATTTTTAGTGGCAGCTTTGGCCCAGACAGAGTGATGATGGAATATCTGGATGGCATGAAACAATTGATTGACAATCAAAGAGAAATCATCCAGAACCAAAGAGATGTAATGTTAGGTTATTTTGGACAAACCGAGATTGCTCCCAGACCTTCTATTCAACGTACCAGAGAGCAATCGGTCGTAGTGGAAGAACTTCCGGTAGAGGAAGTGGATGCTGAAACCCAGCAGCCTGTTCTTGAAGGTGCTACAACATTAGATATTGCTTCCCTTACTACCGAACAATTGAAAGAAATATTATTAGAAGTGGTAAGTGAGAAAACGGGTTACCCAACTGAAATGCTGGGTATGGACATGGACCTTGAAGCGGATCTGAGTATTGATTCCATCAAACGTATGGAAATTATAGGTGCCTTAAGAGAAAAATTAACCTTCCCGGAACGTTTATCAGAGGTAGAAGGTATTGTTGAAAAGATGGCTTCTATTAAAACGTTAACCAGCCTGATAGCTTGGTTGGAAGAATTAGGTCAGATGGATTTTAGTACTGTTTCAACGGATGAAAAAGAAGAAAAAACAGAAAATAAAGAACAACCTGTAGAAACTAAGCCAGACACAAATGAACTTGCACGTTTGACTTTTGCTCTTCAAAATGCACCTGTTGATGCACAGGAGAAAGTTTTTATAGAAGGAAAGTCCCTTGCCCTGACGGAGGATAAAAGTGATTCTTCTTATGCTGAAGCTATAAAAAGGTTGCTTGAAGAAAAAGGAGCTAAAGTGAATTTGATTGATAATAAAACGAAAGATCTATCAGAATATGATGGCTTAATACTATTGAATGTATCCTCTGCTCCGGAAAGTTATTCCATCAAAGATTTCTTTGCAATGCTTAAATCTGCAGATATGAATCGTTTGAAATGGATCTATTCATTCAGCGATCTTTCCGGAAAAATATTGAATCAGAAAAAAGTGACAAGCTTGGAAGATATGCAGGGATTTCCAGGATTTATTAAGAGCTTGGCACATGAGTATCCGGATATTAATTTTAGAGTAGTTGATTCTCATACCTTGTTTGATATTAAAACTTTACCTCAAATTGTAGCGGATGAGCTTTCTGTAAAAGAAAAAATGCCTGAAGTCATTTATAGAGGAACCCAGCGTATGCAATTCGATATAAAGGCAGAGGATGTTACTACTAAAGAAACTTCTGATTTGGTTTTAGATAAAGATTCGGCTGTGCTTGTTTTTGGTGGAGCTCAAGGTATTACCCCGGAACTGGTATCTCAATTAGCTGTGGACTATCCATGCAATTATATTTTGGTAGGAAGAACTTCTCAATTGGAAGACAATGACAAATATCAGCACCTAAATACAAAAGATGAAATCCGGAAATATTTGATTTCTGAAGAGAATATGAATGTTCCTTCGGAAATTGAGAAAAAGACTCAGTTGATTTATAAATCCAATCAAATTTCCGAAGCTATAAGTAAAATTACAGCTTCCGGAGCAAAGGCTGTTTATAAAGCTGTAGATGTTAAAGACTCCAGGAAACTGAAAGCTTTAATTAAAGAGGTTCGTAAAGAGTACGGGAAGATTGACGGTGTGATCCATGCCGCTGGTATTCTGGAAGATAAACTGTTTGTAGATAAGACCTGGGAGTCTTTCGAGAAGGTGTATTTAACAAAAGTGAATCCATTGGAAGTAATAGTAAAAGAACTGCTACCCGAGCTTAAGCTTCTGGTAATGTTTAGTAGTGTTTCTTCCGCTTTTGGAAACCGGGGTCAGGCTGATTATGCTGCCGGGAATAGTGTATTTGACCTGCTGTCGATCATCCTTCTGGAGAAAAAGGTTCCGACCCGGGTAATGTCTTTTAACTGGGGACCATGGAAAGGTGCAGGAATGGTTTCTTCTTCTCTGGAAAATGAATTCAAAAAAAGAGGCGTAGCTATGATTCCTTTGAAAGAAGGTGGCGAATTTTTTGTAAAAGAATTGAAATATGGCGAAGAACCTGCAGTATTAGTTATGGGAGGTAATCCTGATACTATAGAACAATTTTTGAAAGGACAAAAATAATTAATGGCACAAGTAAAGAATCAATATACAGATACCGATATTGCCATCGTAGGTATGGCGTGTAATTTTCCGGATGCTTTGAATGTAACTCAATATTGGGAAAACCTGGTTAACGGAGTGGACTCTATCAAAGAAGCTCCGCCGGAACGGGTGGATCCTATGTATTTCCAGAAAGAAGAAGGAGTATACGATCGGTTTTATTTTAATCGTGGAGGATTCTGTGATATACCTTTCATAGACCCTATGCGGTATGGTTTTCTTCCGGTAGCAGCCAGAGGAATGGAACCGGAGCATCTGTTTGCAATGAAAGTTGCGTATGATGCTTTGGAAGATGCCGGTGTTTTTGAAAAAAACATTCCCTTACAAAGTTGTTGCGTGATATTAGGGAAAGGAAACTTCGGGAATTTATCTTCGATGCGTAATATGGATATTATCAACACCGCTGTTCAGGTGGTGGAGGTTGTAAAAGCCTGTATTCCGGGAATTTCGGATGAAGATCTCGACCGGATTAAAAAGGCATATCAGGCTACAAAAGGAAATATTCGCCCGGATACTGCAATCGCTCTTATGCCTAATCTTATAGCAGCTTTGATTACCAATAAGTTAGATATGCACGGACCTGCTTATACAGTGGACGGAGCTTGTGCCAGTTCTACGATTGCAATCAATCACGCCTGCGAATTGTTATTGAACGGACAATGTGATATAGCCCTTGCCGGTGGTATCCATGCTGCTCAAAGTGCTATGTTTTGGGCTTCTTTTAATATGTTAGGCGCTGTTTCCCGGAAAGGAGTCGTTTCTCCTTTCAGTGAAGATGCTGATGGTCTGTTGACAGGAGAAGGTGGCGGGGTTTTAGTCCTTAAGAAATTAAAGAAAGCGATTCAGGATGAAGATCGGATTTATGCTGTTATAAAATCTTCTGCTATTTTCAGTGACGGATCCGGTGTCAGTGTAATGGCTCCTAATACATTAGGACAGCAAAAAGCATTGGAGCTGGCATGGAAAAGAGCAGGTATGGATCCGAAACACATTGGAATGATCGAAGCTCATGGAACAGCAACAATTGCAGGGGATAAGGTGGAGATAACAACGCTGAATGAATTTTTCGGTAAGGATTCGGGATTAAGCAAAGCGTGGTTGGGCTCCGTAAAATCAAATATTGGACACGCTATGCCGGCAGCGGGTATGGCAGGTGTTATAAAAACAGCATTAGCTTTGTATCACAGGAAGATTCCCCGTACCCTTCATGCTGAAAAGCCTGCGAAAGCTTTGATTGATTCTCGTTTTCTTCTTCCTCAGGATACAATAGAATGGGATGAAAGTAAATATCCGCTTATTGCAGGAGTAAATGCTTTTGGTTTCGGAGGTATTAATTCTCACGTTATTCTGACTGCTTATGAAGAGAAACCGAAATCTGTGAGCCGAAAACTTGAAGTGAAGCAGTCTTTCAAACAAGCTCAGTTATATGCTGCCTCTTCAAAAGAAGAATTGCTTGAAATATTAGAAAAGAAAAGTCTAACTCCTACAAGTGGAAATTATAAACTGGTTATCTTTGACCCCACACCTGAAAGAATTGAAAAAGCAAAATCCATTGTAAAAAAAGATAAGCCTTGGAAAGGAAGGATGGATATTTGGTTTTCCAATAAGCCGTTACTGGAAAAGGAAGGTAAACTTGCTTTCCTGTTCTCAGGATTCAATATGGAAATGGATATTGAGGTTGATTCTATCGCAGATTATTTTGATCTGGAGCGTCCTAAGAATGTTGCTGAACAAGGAATGTTAAATCATTCTTTAAAACTGTATCAGATAAATAATCTTTTAGATACAGCGTTGAAAAAATTGCATGTTGTTCCGGATATGAATGCAGGTCATAGTATCGGTGAATGGCATGCGGGAAAAGCTGCCGGGCTGATTTCAGGAGAGAATGTAGAAGCCATGATGAATGCGTGGCTTCGCGACTTGAACCAGGAGATTGATGAAAATAAACAAGCGCCGAATGATGACTTTGATTCGCATTTCGAGGATGCTTATTTTGTTGCAGTTGGTTGTGGCTACGAAAAATTACAACCGATCATCCAGGATATTCCTGATTTATATCTATCAAATGATAATTGCAACAATCAGATATTAATGTGTGGTAAGAGGGATGCTATAGATGAAATGACCGAGCGTCTTAGGAAAGAACAGATATACAATCAGGAATTACCGTATAAATCTGCTTATCATACTCCTTTCTTGGCGAAACATATCGGAATATTAGATTATTGCCTGGATCAGATAGAAGAACTAAGGGAGCCTGAAATACCTATATGGTCTGCTACTTCTTTAGAAACTTATCCTACTCAAATGGATGAATACCGGAAATTGACCATCGAGCACCTGACTTCTCCCATTCGTTTCCGGGAATTGATCGGTAAATTATACGATCAGGAAAAAGCACGTGTTTTTGTTCAGATTGGATCAGGTCCGTTAACCGGGTTTGTGGATGATATTTTAAGAGATAAAAAATACGGTGTAATATCTACTCATAATCCGGCTCATTCAGGCGTAGAGCAATTAAGAAGAGTATTAGCCCTCTTATATATCGAGGGTAAGTTAGTGGATACTCTTTTCATAAGGAATGGAGAAGTATCGAAAATTCTGGGACAGGAATTTGAAATTGATTCTTTTGCTCCTATAGTAACTGATTTTCCTGAAATCCGGGAAGTTTTGAAAAGACATCAGTCTTTCAATACAGATCTATTTGAGGATGAAGGTTCTAAAGGCAGGCCTTTGCTGCAGAAGATGAATGAAAGCATGAAGGAGATGTCTCTGGTACAACAAGAGATGATAGAAGCTTTTAATGAGATTAAATTGTTGGATGAAAAATATAATATATGCAGCGAGAATTATTCTTATAAAAAGAAACCTGAAAAAGTAGTTCAGTCTGGATCTTCACCGAAACCAGTATCTTCTGGGAATAAAGACTGGAGTGAAGAGATTGTTATAACTACTCAGAAATATCCTTATATTACGGATCACACCGTTGTAAAACAACCTCAACATTGGAGTCACGTTGAAGATCTGGATATTGTAGTTCCTATGACTATGTCCATAGAATTAACTATGGAAATGGTTCAAAGGCAGGTTCCGGATAAGAAAATTTTAGGTTTATCTTCTTTTAGTATATTTCAATGGATGAACGTAAGAGAAGATTTCAAACTGTCCATGAAGGGAACGTGGTTAAAAGATAATCTTGCAAAATTGGAAATGAAGAATTTTACATCTACTGAAATTATTGTAGGTAATGAATATTCTTCTCCTCCTGAACAATATATGGGTACTATGGATCTCGGAAAAACAATTATGAACCCGCCGACCCGTAAATTTATTTATGAAGATTTGATGTTCCATGGTCCTAATTATCAGGGGGTGCTTGAAGTTACCGAATTTGCGGAAAAAGGATTAAGAGCGAATGTTAAGAATGTGGGGGGAAAAGGTTCTTTACTGGATACATTAGGTCAACTTATAGGAATATATCTCAGGCTTGTGGTTGATGAAAATAATGTGAGCTTTCCTGTAAAAGTAGGAGAGTTGCAATTTTATCAGGACTTTACAGACCAGGAAGGAGTTTTTGAATTTACATTGATAGTTCATGAAATCTCTGAGGAATTTATTATTGGAGATATGATACTTAAACGGGACGGTAAGATTTGGTGTGTGGCTAAAGATTGGTTAAACAGACGATTTGAATTGGATGTAAATCTTTGGAATATAGTTAATAGTCCTCTTGATAACAAATTAGGAAAGTCTCTGCAAGGAACTCCTGTAACTTATTATGATCTTGCATATACAAGAACAGGTAGCTGGGGGTTCGTAGAAAAGAGATATTTGAATTATTTGGAAAAGGAACATTATAATTCTCTTCTTCTTAAT
>JAJBTS010000060.1 GCA_020860885.1 Bacteroidales bacterium | reverse complement strand
TATTCTTTACTGAATGAAAAAGCGTTTTCAAATCCACCTGTTACAGATATAATTTGTATTTTTGTATTCGTTTATCTATACTAAATGAATACAGAAATTATTTTCCTGCTTATTGGTTTATCTATTGGTTTTGCATGCCTTTTATTTGTATTTCTTTTTCTGAAGAAAGAAAACGAAACGCTAAAAAAGAACCTGGAGCAAACCACTGCCGACTACAACCAAACAACAGCTCAATTAACGGAATTGCAAGCTAATCATCAATTTCTTCAAACAAAATTAGATACTCAAAAAGAGGAAACAGAAGTATTGCGCAGACAATTTACTCTGGAATTCGAAAACATCGCCAGTAAAATTTTAGAAGAGAAGTCCCGGAAATTTACTCAATTAAATAAGGAGAATCTGGATTTGATCCTTAAACCGTTGGGAGAAAACCTCGAAGGTTTCAAAAAGAAGGTCGAAGAAGTCTACGACAAAGAGTCCAAAGAGCGTTTTTCTTTGGGTAAAGAAGTCGAACGACTGGTTTTACTCAATCAGAAGATCAGCGAAGAAGCAAATAACCTGACGAAAGCGTTGCAGGGCAACTCTAAGACTCAGGGCGATTGGGGACAAATGATTCTGGAGAATATCCTTGAAAAATCAGGATTGGTCAAAGACAGGGAATATTTCATACAAGCTTATCTGAAAGACGATCAGGGTAATTACCTGAAAAACGAAGAAGGGAACAAAATGCAACCCGACGTGATTATTGCTTATCCGGATAACCGGCAAGTGATCATAGATTCAAAAGTTTCCCTGACGGCCTATACCCGTTATATTGCTTCGGATGATCTTTCCAGACAAAAAACTGAAATCAGCGAACATATTAAGTCTGTCCGGCGGCATGTAGATGAACTGAGCCGGAAAAATTATCAGGATTTTGCTGCCTGTCTGGACTTCGTAATGATGTTTATCCCGAACGAACCGGCATATCTTCTGGCTATGCAATACGATACGGAACTATGGCATTACGCCTATAAAAAAAGGATACTACTTATCAGTCCTACCAATCTGATTGCTTCCCTGAAACTGATCGCCGATTTGTGGAAACGGGAATACCAGAATCAGAACGCTCAGCAAATAGCCGAACGCGGAGGTATATTGTATGATAAATTTGCAGGATTTGTAGAAAACCTGAGTACCGTAGGCCTTCATCTGGACAAAGCTCAAAAAAGCTATTCGGATGCTTACAATCAGCTTAAAGATGGTAAAGGAAACTTAATCAGCCAGGCAGAAAAATTAAAAGAATTAGGTATTAAAACAAAAAAATCAATAAAAATAAACGATGAAAATTTCAAAATATCCACCTAAAGAAGACTTAAAGCTCCGCTGGGAGAAAGTACAGACATTTATGAAAGAAGCTGGTGCGGACGCCTGTATTGCTTCTACCAATGTAAACATCTATTATTTAACAGGTAAAATATTCGCCGGTTACGTCTATCTTCCTTCGGAAGGAGAACCTATCGAGTTTGTTCAAAGACCCAACTCTTTGGAAGGGGAACGTATTATTCCTATTAGAAAACCGGAAGATATACCTGCCTTACTCTCCGGAAAAGGTTACCAACTACCTTCGGTTTTTCTTCTGGAAGCCGACCAGATCACTTACAACGAGTATCTGAGATTGGAAAAGGCGTTGGCTCCGGGCACAGCATCCAATGCTACTCCTGTTCTTCGCAAAGCACGGATGACTAAAACTCCATGGGAAATAGAACAGTTACGTATTTCCGGCACGCGGCATGCGGAAGCGTACAAATCCATCCCTTCTTTATTTAGAAGCGGCATGAGGGATATTGAGTTTCAATACGAAATAGAGTGGGTAATGCGTCAAAACGGATCGTTAGGTATTTTCCGTACGTTCGGGCATCAGATGGAAATCTTCATGGGAAGCCTGCTGGCGGGTAAAAATGCAGCCACTCCTTCATCGTATGATTTTGCTTTAGGCGGCGGCGGAATGAGCGCATGTTTACCTATCGGTGCCAGTGGAGATATTATTGAGAAAGGCCAATCTATTATGATAGATATGGCAGGGAATTTCACAGCTTATATGACCGACATGACCCGTGTTTATTCTTACGGAACACTTCCGGATAAAGCTTACCGGGCTCACGAAGCATCCATTCAGATGCACAACCGCTTACTGGAAACAGCAAAACCGGGAACCGAATGCGCCGAAATATACAACTGGTCGCTGGAAATGGCTGAGGAGGCAGGCTTTGCTGCCAATTTCATGGGAACGGTCCAACAAGCCAAATTCACCGGACATGGTGTAGGACTGGAAATCAATGAGCCACCCGTATTGATGGGACGTTCCAAAGATACTTTACAGCCGGGAATGACTATTGCTTTCGAACCGAAGTTCGTATTGCCTGATATAGGCGCTGTAGGGATAGAAAATACTTTTTTAATTACAGAAAACGGAATAGAGAAAATCACTGTTTTTGAAGAAAATATTATGAAACTGGAATAACCCGGCCCCTGAATTCTCATAAGTTCATCCTTGCTGCACTTTATAATCAGGAGTAACAGGAAACAATTTGGTTTCAGCAGTGTTTTAGTTTAAAGTTTTGAAATATGGATAGGATTACTAATATTCCTGATAAAAAAGGATTGAAAAGGATCGTTATAGTAGGAGGCGGCTTTGCCGGTCTCCATCTGGCCAGGAAAATTCACAAAAAGCATTTTCAGGTTATATTAATTGATAAGGTTAATTATTATCAGTTTCAGCCGTTGATGTACCAGGTGGCTACGGCCGGACTTGAACCGAGTTCTATCTCCTATCCTCACAGGAAAGCTTTTCAAAAATATCCCGAATTTCATTTCCGGACCTGTAAGGCTCTTCGCGTAAGGTCTTCGGACAACATACTTGAAACCACTATCGGCGAAATCCATTACGATTATCTCGTTATTGCCACCGGATGCGACACTAATTATTTTGGCAATGAAATATTAAAGGAATCTACTTTTGGTTTGAAAAGCGTATCGGAATCTTTATTGATCAGGAATCGTATTCTTTTAAGTTTCGAACAGGCTTTGAATACTACCTCTGAAAAAGAACTTCAGAAACTTCTTACTTTTGTAGTTATAGGAGGAGGAGCTACCGGTATAGAATTAGCAGGCGCATTAGCAGATATGAGAAAAAATATTCTCCCCAAAGATTATCCGGAGCTGGATCTTACCCAGATGAAAATTCATCTGGTCGATGCTTCTCCGCGCCTGTTATCGTCTATGTCTGAATACGCTTCTGAAAAAGCAGCTGAAACATTAAGGAACCGGGGAGTTATTATTCACCACAGCCGGAGTGTGACTTCTCACGTAGACCATCAGGTTATTATGGACAATGGAGATACTCTTTTCTCCCAGAATGTATTTTGGGTAGCCGGAGTAAAACCGAATTCACTGGAAGGTTTCCGGGAAGACAACTATGTGAGAGGCCGTTTGCTCGTAAATGAATACAATCAGGTGCAAGGACACAAAAACGTATTTTGCCTGGGTGATACGGCACTGATGATTACAGATGAATATCCGAAAGGGCATCCGCAGGTAGCTCAGCCGGCTTTGCAAATGGCTTCTAATCTGGCACACAACATAAACCAAATGGCCAAAGGCAAGAGCAACTTCAGGAAATTCCATTACAATGATAAAGGCTCCTTAGCTACCATAGGAAGAAATGCAGCTGTGGCCGATATCGGAAAATTTCATTTCAGCGGATTGATCGCCTGGTGGTTATGGCTGATCGTGCACATATTATCCATAGTAGGAATGAAAAATAAGATATTCGTTTTCCTGGACTGGGCGTGGAGCTATTTCAATTACGACGTATCGTTGCGATTGCTTATTCAACCTAAAGCAAGTCAGATATACGATAAGAGTTAAAAAAGAATAAGTCTATCAAATGGTATTTGAAATTATCCAATACAGATAAACAGCATAAATACACAGCAATAGAAATCCCTGCCATCTTTTTATTTCATGTTTCTTGTTTGTCCATACAAAAATCAGTACAAGCAAGCTACCCAATGCAACCATGACTAAATCGATCATCATATTGGGGTAAGCAGGCAAGGGCCTTACCAACGCACTTATTCCCAAAACAAAAAACACATTAAATATATTGGAACCAATTACATTACCCAATGCGATATCCGAATTCTTTTTGGTCGCAGCAACCACTGAAGTTGCTAATTCGGGAAGAGAAGTTCCTAAAGCGACGATCGTTAATCCGATAATTGCCTGGCTGATACCTAAAGATTCGGCAATGCTTGTAGCGCTATTTACAATCAGTTGTCCTCCAATCACCAACATAGCCAATCCTCCTACAATGAAAAGAATAGAAAGCCATACCTTGTTGGGTTCACCCTCCGCTTCTTCTTGTTCTTCCTGCCTATCTTTTCTTTTTATCGTTCTTTTGACTGTCACATACATAAAAAAGGAGAATATTATCAATAAGATAATCCTGTCTATTCTGGAGACTTCATTATCGAAAAGCCACGCCAATAATAAGACAGCTATCGGAGCAGCCAAACTCATAGGAATATCGAATTTCCGTGATTCTATCTGAGATTTTATCGGAAAAACCAAGGCTGCCGCTCCCAAGATAACGAATGTATTAATTGTATTGCTCCCAATAATATTTGTTAAAGCAAGATCCGTAGTGGAGGGATCGAATGCTGCCACCAGATTAACTACGAGTTCGGGTGCAGATGTACCAAAGGCAACAATCGTAAGTCCTATCACTAAGTTAGGAACATTAAAGCGCCTCGCAACGCCTACAGCTCCATCAACTAAAAAATTTGCACCGAAAATCAGTACAACAAATCCGACAACAATTAATATATAATCTAACATATTTTTTATATAATGAGCCAAACTTAAATAACGTCCTACGCCGTATTTAAGTTTGACCCGATGATTACTTAATTATGATATTCTTTCTCATTCAACGCCTCAACGATATTAATAATATAATCTCCCATTTTTTCTGTTTCTCCTACAATATCCATGTAAGTCACACTAGCCTGGTAATCGTATTTTTGTTCCTTAACATCATTTACATTCTGTAACTTAATGTGATTTCGGTAGTTATTAATTTCATCTTCTATATTCTGAGAGCGATTGTAATCTTCATCATTTTTCTCATAGGTTTCGTTCAACTGTTTTTTCATCATTTTCATGGCTTTCTCCACAAGATTCATCATCAATTCAACGTTTGCATCCATTTCCGGAGTATAAACAGCCTTATCGTCCCGTTTACGTAAAATGGTACGGGCTATATTAAAGCAGCCGTCTGCAACACTTTCGATTTCAGAAACCACACGCAACATCGTTTGCAACTCGTATTTTCCGCTTTCGCTCAAACGGCCACCCGCTACTCCCGTCAGGTAATCTGCTATTTCAACTTCCATCCGGTCACTTATATTTTCATATTTCTCGATACGTGTGTAAAGTTTTAGAAATTCATTTTCATTCTTTTCCTTGTAAAGTTCCCGGACCATATTAAACATACGCTGTGTGCGTTCGCCATAAACCACAATCTCTTTTTTTTGCCTGCAATAAGGATAACTCTGCGGTGGAAAGTATTCCTCCGGAAATATACCGAAGATGGAATTCTTCATCGTTATCCTTTTTGGGAATTAAATAAGTAACGACGCGAGCGATGCCATTCACAAACCAGATCATAATAAAGGTATTTACTATATTAAATAAGGTATGGAATAAAGAAAGTCCATACGAAGTGGCTACCTGATATTTTTCTAATTGAGCTTTTAAGACCCATTGCTCTGAAGTAAGATTGACCGAATTAGGATTCGATATCACCGCGAGTGTTTCTTTATCGATAGAATTTGTAAAAGCAGTCAGTTGATTAGGATCTCCCGGGCCATAACCGGCTACAATATTAGCGATCAGGGTAGTAACCGGATAAAATACAATTAACATCCAGATTACTCCAAATATATTAAAAGTGAGGTGAGCCAAAGCAGCTCGTTTGGCCGAGAAATTTGCCGGCAACGCAGCAATATTCGCCGTAATAGTGGTTCCTATATTTTCGCCTAGTACCATTGCGGCTCCCAGATCAAAAGGTATCCATCCTTTGGCACACATAATCAATGTAATGGCCATGGTTGCACTGGACGACTGCACTACAACTGTAAGAACTGTTCCCACTGCCAAAAATATTAAAACAGAACCAAATCCTAAGTCTGTATATTTTGAAAGAAATTCCAGGATATCCGGATTTGCCTGCAAGTCAGGAACAGAATTTTTAAGCAATTCGAGTCCCATAAATAAAAATGCAAATCCCATAATAAATTCCCCAAAGGATTTGCGCTGACTCTTTTCGGAAAAAATGAAAGGTATAGCAATAGCCATCAACGGAACAGCAAAAGCAGCAATACTTACCTGAAAGCCGAGTAAGGAAATAATCCAGGCTGTAACCGTAGTTCCGATATTGGCTCCCATGATTACGGATATAGACTGAGTCAGGCTAAGCAATCCTGCATTGACAAAACTCACTACCATTACCGTGGTTGCCGAAGAAGATTGGATCAGGGCGGTAATCAACAATCCGGTGAAAACTCCCATCACCCGGTTTCTGGTCATCGCTGCCAGAATAGTCCGCATTTTATTACCTGCAAATTTTTGTAAACCCTCACTCATTATTTTCATTCCATACAGGAATAAACTTAAAGAGCCTATAAGGGTAAGAAAATCAAAAAAAGAATAATTCATTGTCTGTTATTTAATCTTTATGATGTCTATTTTAATAAAATTAAGAATGGAAACTTTCAGAAGATTCCTGAAGATCACTCTTATTTTTGGAAAGTACCATATCCTACCCAAATAACATCAAATCAATAGTTTTTGCAACTCATAAATGTAATACCCGTTCTTTTCTTTCTGAGAGTACTGAGTTGCAAAAGTCAGCTTTGTAGTATATAATTGCCTGTTGGTTAGAAGAGAAAAACAATATTTCAGCATCCGGAAGGAATGATTTCCTGTTTTGCTTATTTTCAAAACACTTCTGGGGTAACACATCATACGGAATCCTACCGGAACACTCGATGTATCCCTCTCCGTAAAGGAAAAGCCATTATTTAAAGGGAAAGTTTCAGTTTTATTATTTTCTGAGAAATGAACAGTGCGGAAAGATATCGGATCTTCTTCACAAAGACCTGCACTTAGAGAAGCAATGCTTAACATCATTAATATCAGCATTGCAATTAATAAGCTGCATGGAGAAAATCGTTTCAACTTATCTTTTTTGAAATTTAAGTGCAAAAGTCTGCATTATTCCTTAAAAATCCAAACGAAACAATAAATATTCCAAATTATCTACAGAAAGAGGGTACCCATTCGGATACCCTCTGCTTAAAAATATTTCTGATCTAAATAATCTATTCCAGACTATTAATGTACATAGATTTCATTGATCCGTGTATGAACATCGTCAGAGCCTGTATCATCCTGACCGTTGTATATTGTTAACTTAAAATAACGGAATGTTTTAGGACTGGGGAGGTCCAATGTATATCGGGATACATTTGGTGCATCTGTATGTAACAATTCCGTCCAACGTTGTCCATTATTACTTTTTTCTATTTTTATATTCTTCATGTAGCGCTTGGATGTTCCACTTACGACAAATTCAAAAGAATTTATGGTATGCTGTTGCGACATATCAATTACCAGATAATGAGGATAAGAAGATCCTCCGTACTGCCATTGGGAGTGCCAGTATGAATTATCATCCCCATCAATCACTAAAGAAGCGAAGCCATTGCCATTAGGTTCCCCGGTATAAGCCTGCGATGAAAATTCTTTCACCGACCAATTGCTTTTGTTGATAGGTTGCGGCGCAACGATAACATCAATTTCATTGATACGGGTATGTACTTCTTCCGTATGCCCGTTGTTAATAGTAAGCCTGAAATAACGGAATGTTTCGACCTGATCCAGATTCAAAGTATATTCCAATTCATCCGGAGCATCCGTAGTAAGAATCGGGGTCCAATTCTGTTTGTCATTGCTTTTTTCAATGACAATATTTTTCATATGACGGTTGCTTCCTCCGCTTAAAGTAAATTTAAAGGCTTCTATAGGCAACTCCTGATTCATATCAATAACAAAGAAATGCGGAAAAGAAGCTCCTCCGTATTGCCATTGAGAATGCCAATAAGTATTGCTATCGCCATCGATCAGTAAAGAAGCAAAGCCATTGCCATTGGATTCTCCGGTGTACGCTTCCGATGAAAATTCCAATAATTTCCATGAAGTTTTATCGGCTATTCCCGGTAATATCGGAGCTGGTTCTTCCTCTTCGGGGAATGAAAATAGATCTATTTCATTAATTCTTGTATGTACTTCATCGGTATGACCGTTGTAGATTGTAAGTTTAAAGTAACGGAAACTATCTTTCCCGGGAAGATTTATCATATAAGCAGTTTCGTCCGGAGCATCCTGATGCAACAATTCAGTCCAGGTTTCTCCATCATCACTTTTCTCTATTTTGATGTTCTTCATATGACGGTTGCTGCTTCCGCTTAAAGTAAACTTGAATCCGTCTACCTCTTGTTGTTCTTTCATATCCACCACGAAAGAATGAGGATAAGAAGAACCACTACCCGTCCATTTAGAATGCCAGTAGGTACTTGTGTTTCCATCAATTATCAAAGACGCCAATCCGTTTCCATTCGATTCTCCCGATGCTTCCTGTGAAGAAAAAGAGATAACTTCCCAATTTGTTTTGTCCTTATAAACCAGATTATTCATTCTTTCTTCATTTAGTAAAGCCTCGTCTACTCTTGCAGTAAAAGATGCCAAATCCATAGTAGGATAATTGGTTTGCAAAGGCACCTGGTTAGCCGTTTTTTTCTTTTCTCCATATCCACCGGATACCATATAAAAATAACTTGGGTATTCATCAGAAACTCCTTGTTCAAAGTCAATACGTTGACCTTCACTTCCATCGGTATTCGAGAACCCTACTTTGTTGAAATGCACCCATCTGTCCGAACCTGTTTCTTTTCCAAAAGCATTGTAATAATACCCTTTCCGGGCTAACTGACCGTTTCTCCAGCCGTAATTTTCCAGGAATGAATAGAAACCGTCAAACATATCTTTACCTCCCGGCATTACCGGAACTCTCCAGGATGCTATATATTTCCAGCCCTCTCCTGCATCGTACCAGGCAGAAACGACAGTATGTTTGATAAGATCTCCATTGTAAGTTAATGAGCCGTCCCTACGCGCATTCATTAAAAATTTCACTGGAGTACCTGTCTTCCATGTATCAGGATTACCTACTCCTACATACGACTGTCCTCCTGTTCCTTCATTTCCAAAACTATTAGCCTTCGTATATTCGGCCTTATCAACCAAACTAACCAACAATTCTTTCGGAGCGTCCGGATATTTATCAAGATCTACGGCATCCCAAGCGGAAAAAAGCACACGTCTTTCCGTATCACTATTGGTTTGTATACCCATATATCCTCTGAAAAAGCCTATAGATTCCCAGTAGGTAGATAAAGGATCGTAACCTTCCGGCACCAGGATTTCCTGATACATCCAGTCGTATTCGCGAGTCGTTGATTCCGTAGTAGAGAAAGAAAGATGTACCGAAGGAGAAGAGAGATAATCCGTAGCATGAGTATCTACCGTACCCGATTCACCAGGTGCAACTACCGAATTGAACCATAGTTCATGTATGGTTATATCTGACACAGGATTCAAAGCAGTCAGTTCATATTTGTAATAACCGGTAACGGGTATGGTTATTGTTTTTACTGGTAAAACATCTTTAACATTACTTCCGGAACTGGAATAGGTCAGGTCCTGACTTTGATTTTCAAAATTCAGTCCGCTATAACAGGGAGAAATACTAATATTAAAATCGTAATTACTTGCAGAATAAGAGGAAAGATACAGACTCATATCATACGTTCCTGCTTTTTGGTATAAATACCAGGCTGCTTTCCGGGAAAAGTTTGTCCATCCGGAAAGGACACCATTTTCCTGCATGGAAAGACCCGGACTGGAAGAATAAGGTTCTGCATATCCATGACCGGCTTTCACTACAAATTTTTCATCCACACTCACCGCTAACGTTGCAGAATAATAAGGTTCAAAACCTACAGAATTCATCTCGGAGCGAAAATAAGCAGGTGCGAATATAGGATATTCAAGAGTACTTACATTCGTAGTTGCTATATCGTTCCAGTTTATTCCATTTTCCGATTTCTGCCATGTCACAGATCCGTTGGTCTGCCCATCCAGTTCAATAACTAAGGTATCATTTTTTGCAATAATAACTTTTTCTTGTGCATTCGATGTAAAATTTCCTACAAAAAGGGAAATGATTATTATAAAAGTAGAAATTAACTTTTTCATGATCTTTATTTTTTAATTACGGTATAAGTTATTGTTCTTCCTTCTGAAATAACTGTTATAAAATAACTTCCCGGAG
>JAJBTS010000306.1 GCA_020860885.1 Bacteroidales bacterium | reverse complement strand
GTGCATATGAAGATAAGTAAAACTTTGAAAGCATTCGTATTTATTATTGTGTGGATGGCTATAGGGTTACCCATAAATATAAATGCTCAGGTAAATACGAATAGGGTACTTGCCATAGGAAAGAATGCATTGTATTTTGAAGATTATGTTCTTTCTATTCAATATTTTAACCAGGTAATAAAATCGAAACCTTATTTGGCGGAGCCTTATCTTTATCGTGCTTTGGCAAAGTTTAATCTGGATGACTTTAAAGGTGCGGAAAATGACCTTACTTTGTGTCTGGAGAGAAATCCTTTTTTAGTATACGCGTATCAGTGCAGAGGCGCAGCCCGGCAAAATCTTAATGATTATGAAGGAGCTATTTCCGATTACAACAAAGGACTGGAATTTCGTCCTGAAGACAAATATATGCTGTTAAACAAATCCATTGCTTACGCTCAGTTAAAAGAATATGATTCAGCATTAGAGACATTGGATTTATTAATGAAATACCAACCGAAATATATGCAGGCCCATCTGGCAAGAGGATCTGTTTATAGTGAGAAAGGAGACACTATAGATGCTCTTAATGATTACAATACTGCCATTGAATTGGATAAATATTATGCACCTGCTTTTGCACAAAGAGGATTACTGTATTTTCACTCCGAGAAATATGAGGATGCATTAAACGACTTTAACCAGGCAATCTATTTAGAAAGCAATCATGCCGGATATCATATCAACAGAGGACTGGTGCGTTATTACCTGAATGATTTGAGGGGATCAATGTCGGATTATGACGCAGTAGTGAATTTGGATCCTAATAATCTTATTGCCCGGTTTAACAGAGGTTTACTTCGTTCGCAGGTGGGGGATGTTTATGGTGCTTTGGAAGATTTTGGTAAAGTAATTGAGCTGGAGCCGGATAATTATATGGCTATTTATAACCGTGCCTTTCTAAATCAGGAAACCAATAATTATCAGAATGCGGTTAAAGATCTGGATATTATAATAGAGGAGTATCCGAATTTTGTTCCTGCATATTATTTCCGTGCTGAGATGAAACGTAAAATGAATGACCTGAAAGCTGCAGATCAGGACTATTGGTATGCTTACGAACTAGAACAAAAATTATTGAAGCAAAAAGAACAAGGTAAAATCATTACCGGTAAAGAAGTCCTTGACTCGGAAGATTATGCAGAAAATGCAGAGGAAACAAAAACCCGTGAAAAATCAGATAAAAATATTGCTAATTTTAACAGACTGGTAGTGTATGATAAAGAAGAAGAAAGCCAGTCGAAATATAAAAACGAAATCAGGGGAAGGGTACAGGATAAGCAAGTGAGAGTCGATTTGGAACCTCAATTTATAGTTACGTATTATGAGAATATAAGTGAAATAGATAATTCGATATCACGAGCCGACAGGATTATCTCCGATTATAACAATAAAAGAATATTATTGCATCAGTTAAAGATAGTCAATCATGAAGTTCCCCTTACGGACGATCAGGCAGCCTATCATTTTCAATCGATTGATAATTATTCACTGGTTCTTGACCGTAACCCGATGGATGTAAATGCCTACTTTGGCAGAGGGTTGGATTTTATGGTCTTGCAGGATTTATCGGAAGCTATTGAAGATTTTGGAAAGGTGATCAATCTTGATCCGAACTTCGTTCTTGCTTACTTCAATAGGGCAGTTGTCCGGTATAAGCAGATGGAAATTAATAATTATCAGGATGATAATATGGATGTAAGTTCCCTTTCATTGAATATTGAAACTTCACCTAAAAAGAAAGTAACATCGGGAGTTTCTCCTCTTCCTGGCCAATCGTCAATATTGGAGAATGAAAAATTACTTCCGGATAATAAAAGAGCTTACGATTTTAATTTAATTCTTGACGATTATAAAAAAATTCTTGAAATTAACCCCGATTTTGTGTTTGCCTATTTTAACCGGGGAAATATCCGTTGTATGCAGCAGGATTATCGTGCGGCAATACTTGATTATAACGAAGCAATTAACCGCAATCCGGATTTTGCAGAAGCTTATTTTAACCGGGGACTGACGCGCTTATATCTTGGAGATACGGAGAGAGGTATCGAAGACTTAAGTAAAGCCGGTGAATTAGGCTTGGTAAATTCTTACAGTATTATTAAAAGAATGACGGTTGATTAATAAATGAAATAACGTAGAACATTTACTATAAAAAGCTTTAAATTAGAAATGAAAAATCTATTCTTTTTTTCTTATCTGCTGTTTTTTTGCAGTTTGAATATTGTTGCGCAGTTACGGACTGAAAGTGAAGCGTCCAGTACAGTGAAAACTTTTTTGAAAGAGCGGAATATCCAATATCTCAAAGGGGATGTTAACGAACCGGTTTCTTTAGAGTTGGCATACGCTCCGTCTATGGTGGATCCGGTGATTCCATTAACTGAAAAAGTTTATTACTATGTGTATAATGTAGGAGATAACCAGGGTTTCGTAATTGTTTCAGGAGATGAGAGAGCAAAAAAGATATTAGGCTATTCGGATGTAGGTTATTTTGATGCGAATAATATTTCAGATAATTTGAAATATTGGTTGTCTTTTTATGAAGAAGAATTAGATTTTTTAGCATCTTGTCCGATAGAATCATCTATTATTTCACCTTCTCAGGAAGCTGAAGTAAAAACCCGTGCTGGCAATTTTGCTGCATCTATTGCACCAATGGTTGAGGCCAGATGGGATCAGGGTGCACCTTATAATTATGATTGCCCTTTAATACCTAACACGTCCGAAAGATCGGTGGTCGGATGTACTGCAATTGCTTCGGCTCAGATTATGTCTTTTCATAAATGGCCAAAAAAAAGGAAAAGGTTCTTTGACTCAGGCAATTTCCGGTAAAAATGTGACAGTAAATTTCTCAGAAGCTACTTACAACTGGGATAATATACTAAATGTATATTCTTCATCTGCTTCTAAAGACGATGTAACAGTCAAAGCTGTTTCTGAATTTTTATATCATGTAAGTTTTGGAGCAAAAACGAGTTACGGAAGAGAAAGTGGAGCGTATACCAGAAATATGGCACTGGCTTTGCGGGACTATTTCGATTATGATAAAGGAATCCAGATCTATAAGCGGGATTATTTTACGAAATCTGAATGGGAAGATATAATTAAAACCGAGTTGAATGCTTCCCGCCCTATTCATTATGCGGGTTACAGTAATACCCTTTCAGGAGGACATGCTTTTGTCTGTGATGGATACGATGAAAACGGACTCTTTCATTTTAACTGGGGATGGGGCGGTTCATCCAATGGCTATTTCGAATTATCAGCCTTGAATCCGGGTAATCTGGGAATTGGATCAGGAAGCGGATACTACAATAGAGGGCAGGAAATACTTGCCGGAATACAACCTCCTGCCAGTGACCAGAACGTAAATTATCAGATATACCTGAATGATATTTCGCGGATAAATTCCGAATCCATTCCCCGAAATGCTACGGTAAGGATCAGAGCCAATAAAATGTTTAATCTGGGAATGAATAATTTTGCCGGTCACATAGCTCTCTGCCTGTTTGATGAAAACGGTACGGAAAAAAGTTTTGCTGCTAAAAATATACCCAACCTTACGGCTGGTACGGGATGAAATGAATTGGAATTTTCAGGAATCGTTCCTTCGGATGTTCCTGTAGGTAAATACAAAGTATTTGTGGCTTATAAAAGCAGTAACCAAAATGAATGGACTGCGGTAAGAGGTAAGTCGGGTGTTGTTAATCACTTGAATGTAGAAGTTACGGCAACGAATGTAATTTTTTCACAACCTACAGATCTTATGCCGGAATTAGAACTGGCGATGAGCGATCAGGAAGCTCAGCAAGTATACAAAGACCGTTTCGGAAAAATAAAGATTAATCTGAAAAATACCGGAGGAGGAGAATACAACTCTTTCATAACAGTTGCTTTTGATAATAGCGGAAAAGATATTTTGGTAGAGAAAATTCCCATAGTGCTCGCGGCAGGAGAAACCAAAGAGTTCCTGATTACAGCAACAGTTAAGAAAGATGCAGGAAGCCACGGACTATACATCATGTATGATCGGACAAACAATTTCAGTAATACCCTAACCGGAGTAGTAAATAACGATAATCCGGTGATGATTGATGTAGAGGATATAGTTGTAAGTAGGATTAGTTTAGGCCTTTCGGCAATTATCTCTTTCCCTGATAAAAATAAAGTTACTCCGAATACCTTTGATTTACAGGTTAAAATAAAGAATAACGGAGATTACTTTGATGATAAGGTATTTGTAGCTACAAAAAACATCAACGGATCTTATACTGCTTTCGATAATCAGTATGTTTTCCTTCAGAAAGGAGAAGAAACGATAATACACTTCAAAAATCCTCCCGGTATTAAATATGGAACAGGCAATATAGGCGTTTTTTATCTTAATCCGCTTACTGGCTATACAGAATGGTTCACTCCTTCCAATTATTGTTTTGTTACTTTCAGATACGTAGAGGATGAGTATACCGGAATTGAATTCCCGGAACAGGGTGCAAAATCTGAATTTAATGTTTATCCTAATCCGGCAACAGATGTATTATTCATTCATTCGGATAAGGGATTGAAATCAATAAATATCTACGATTCGGCGGGAAGAAAAGTTTTGCATGATAACCGGAATACTTCCGGTGAAGTATCGGTTCCTGTAAATCATTTGAGTAATGGTTTGTATTTATTGCACATAGAAACCGAAGAAGGAAGGGAAGTTGTGAAATTTCAAAAGAAGTGAAGAATATGAATGCTATAAATAAGATGTTCCTCATGTTGATGATTACCGGTATATCTGCTTGTCAGGGAAGCAAAAAAACTTCTTTCGAAAATAATGACGTAGCGGAACCAACAGATTTTGCAGCTGAAGTGGAAGTGATCAACCGCGAGGGGCCTTCTATAGTAATCTATAAAACGATTGCCGATTTTTATGATAACGTACCCGTGATCATGAATGAGGATAGAACGGAAATTATTTCTTATCCGGCTCCTTCTGATGTTTATTATAAAGGTAAACTGGCTAAACCTTTTAGACTAAAGAATGGTTATTTACTGGATAACAGAGGAATTAATGAGAATGTTGCTTTTCTTTCTTTCACTTATGAAGAATATAGTAAAAGAGAACAAGTTCCTTCCTTGTCGGAACTGAAAAATAACATCAAAGAAAAATATCCCCTAAAGGAATTAATTAAGTGTGGAGATCGTTATCAATTGAAAGATGAAATAAAAGAATTGAATAAATTAATTGATGACGGATTCCCTGATTGTCAAAAAATAAGCCTCTATTAAATCTTTTGCAACATTGGAAAAAGAATCGTAATTTTGTGCTTTAATTCAAAAATGCCCTTCTTTTGTTGGTCATTAGAACACGATGAATGTAATATGATAAAAATAACATTTCCGGATGGTTCACTTCGCGAATATGCGGAAGGAACAACAGCTATGCAAATAGCTGAAAGTATAAGCCCTCGTTTGGCACAGGAAGTATTGGCTGCCGATATAAATGGGGAAACCTGGGATTTAACTCGTCCTATAGATAAAGATTCTACGATAAAATTATATAAATGGGAAGACGAAGAAGGAAAGCATGCTTTCTGGCATTCTTCCGCTCACTTGTTGGCGGAAGCGCTTCAGGAGCTTTATCCCGGAATTAAATTTGGAATCGGACCGGCTATAGAAAATGGTTTCTATTACGATGTAGATCCGGGAGAAGGTGTGTCGATAAAAGACGCGGATCTGATTGCCGTAGAAAAGAAAATGCAGGAGTTAGCTGCCCAAAAGTCGACCATTTGCAGAAATTATATCACGAAGCAGGATGCGTTAAAAGTATTTGGAGAGAGAGGCGAAACATACAAAACAGAATTGATTGAGGAACTGGAAGACGGAACGATTACTACTTACTCTCAGGGTAATTTCACCGATCTTTGCCGTGGACCGCATTTGCCAAACACTTCTTATATTAAAGCAATTAAACTGACTTCCGTCGCCGGTGCTTACTGGAGAGGCGACGAGAAAAGAAGACAGTTGACCCGTATCTACGGTATAACTTTTCCTAAGAAGAAATTGCTCGACGAGTATATTGTATTGGTCGAAGAAGCTAAAAAGAGAGATCATCGCAAGCTAGGCAAAGAAATGGAACTTTTCACATTCTCTCAGAATGTAGGAGCCGGATTGCCTTTGTGGCTACCCAAAGGTACTCAGTTGCGTTTGAAACTCGAAGAGTTTCTGAAAGCCATCCAGCAGGATTATGGTTACCAGCAGGTGATCACTCCTCATATAGGAAATAAAATGTTGTATATAACTTCCGGGCATTATGCAAAATATGGGAAAGATTCTTTCCAGCCCATTCATACTCCGGAAGAAGGAGAAGAATATTTGTTGAAGCCTATGAACTGCCCTCACCATTGTGAGATTTATAAGGCTTTTCCCCGGTCTTATAAAGAGCTTCCGCTTCGTTTGGCTGAATTCGGAACCGTATACCGGTATGAACAAAGTGGGGAACTTCATGGTTTAACCAGAGTACGTGGTTTTACTCAGGACGATGCCCATATATTCTGTGCTCCGGAGCAGGTAAAAGAAGAGTTCATTAAAGTAATGGAAATCATTCATATTATTTTCAGAGCGTTGAACTTTACCGATTATGAAGCGCAAATCTCTTTAAGAGATCCTGATAATAAGGAAAAATACATCGGTTCTGATGAAAACTGGCAAAGCGCAGAAAATGCAATTATCGAAGTATGCCAGGAAAAAGGAATAAAAGCCAGAATAGAGTTAGGTGAAGCAGCTTTCTACGGTCCTAAACTGGATTTTATGGTTAAAGATGCGTTAGGAAGAAGATGGCAGCTCGGTACTATACAAGTCGATTATAATCTGCCCGAACGTTTTGAACTGGAATATGTAGGAGCAGATAATCAAAAACATCGTCCTGTTATGATTCATAGAGCTCCTTTCGGTTCTATGGAAAGGTTTGTAGCTGTACTGATCGAACATACCGCCGGTAATTTCCCACTGTGGCTGGTTCCGGATCAGGCTGTAATCTTACCTATCAGTGAGAAGTTTAATATTTACGCTCAGGAATTGGCGCGGGATTTAAGAAAAAAAGGAGTTCGTGTAATCATTGACGACCGAAATGAGAAAATCGGACGTAAGATTCGTGACAATGAGATGAAGAAAATACCTTATATGCTGATAGTAGGGGAAAAAGAAGCGGAAAATTTAGAAGTTTCTGTAAGAAAACACGGAGAAGGTGATGTTGGTTCAATGAAAATTGCTAACTTTGCCGCGCTTTTGAATGATGAGGTAGAAAAACAAATGACTCAATGGCAATAATTTAATTAATAATAAAACAAATAAAAGGAGAACAAACAATTTTTTAATGAAGAAAGACAATCTAAAAGATCAGTACAGAGTAAATGAAAAAATCCGGGCAAGAGAAGTACGTGTTGTCGGGGAGAATGTAGAACAAGGAGTCTATCCCATTGCCGAAGCTTTACAAATGGCACGTAATCAACAACTGGATTTAATAGAGATCTCACCGAATGCTGTTCCTCCTGTTTGTAGAATATCAGATTACCAAAAGTTTATCTACCAACAAAAAAAGCGTCAGAAAGAACAAAAAGCAAAATCGGTAAAAATTATAGTGAAAGAAATACGTTTTGGTCCCCAAACGGACGATCACGATTATAATTTTAAGTTGAAACATGCCAGAAGTTTCCTGGAAGAAGGTGCCAAAGTAAAGGCTTATGTCTTTTTCAAAGGGCGTTCCATTCTTTTTAAGGAACAGGGTGAAGTTCTTTTATTGCGTTTTGCAAACGATTTGGAAGACTATGCTAAAGTAGAATCATTACCTTCACTGGAAGGAAAGAAAATGATTATTATGCTGGCTCCTAAAAAAACAGCTGCTCCGGTAAAAAAACTGGTGAAGTCTGCAGAACAACCGAAAGAGGAGAAGAAAGAAGTTATTAAAAATCAGGAATCTCCTGCTACAGACGAATAAACAACAAACAAAATGGCTGTAAAGCCTGCTAAGTATAAACAAATAAATAAAAAGTACAATGCCTAAAATGAAGACTAATTCCGGTGCCAAAAAAAGATTTACTCTTACCGGAACAGGAAAGATCAAAAGAAAACACGCTTACAAAAGTCACATTTTAACTAAGAAGACTAAAAAGCAAAAAAGAAGATTAACGCATTTTGCTATTCTTGACAAAAGCAATGAAACGAATGTTAAGGAATTACTAGCGATGAAATAATCTATTTTTAATTTAAGTGATTTTCTAAAAAGATTTATTAACAGAAATTTAGCTCCAAAGACCGTTAATTCGGCGCTAACTTTCACAACATTTTAATTATTATGCCTAGATCGGTTAATCATGTAGCTTCAAGAGCAAAAAGAAAAAAAATCCTCAAATTAACTAGAGGTTATTACGGAGCAAGAAAAAACGTATGGACTGTAGCGAAAAATACCTGGGAAAAGGGTTTAACGTATGCGTATCGCGACAGAAGAAATAAAAAACGTAACTTCCGTTCCTTATGGATTCAACGTATTAATGCTGCTGCCCGCCTGGAAGGAATGTCTTATTCCAAATTAATGGGAGCCCTGCATAAAAATGGAGTTGAAATCAATCGTAAGGTTCTGGCTGACCTTGCAAGGAATCACCCGGAAGCATTCAAAGCTATTGTAAGTAAAGTAAAATAAATTTATTTATAAATCCTACCTCACACCTTACAGTGAGTGTAAAGCCGTAAGCAAATTTTGCTTGCGGCTTTTTTATTAGACCCTTTTCCTTAATTAGAAGAAGTTTTCCTGAAGAGCTTCTGGAAAACGGGGGTGTGTCCAAAAAGAACTTTCCGCCCCTAAATCCCCTAAAGGGGACTTCTTAAAAAGTTGAGTATCAATAGCCCCCTTTAGGGGGTTGGGGGCCAAACAAGGAGATTATTGACTTTTTGGATATCCTCGTTAATCTTAAATTTCCCTAAAATATACTTCTTAAACCCCTGAATATCAATAAGTCTCATTAGGAAGTTGTAGGAAGACTATCCAAGTTTAGACTTTTTGGACATTTCTCTTGTTATTAATATCTAAAGATATCAGAATTTTGTAACTTTACGATTCCCCATAGAGTATGCGAAATTCAACTTAAATTCAATACAATGAGACAGAATTATTTTTACTTAAATACAACACAATTGGTCCATATTGCAAGCGGGTTGGTAAAAGAAATAGAGAAAGGCCTGAAACAGGAGCAAGATCAAAATGATAACAGACCGGATATTCCCTGCCTGCCTACGTATATTAACCCTGTATTTTTATTCCCTGATGAAAGAGTTCTGGTGCTGGACTTAGGAGGTACGAATTTTCGGGCAGCTATTGTTAAATTTGAAAATGGCAAAGTTTACATAGAGAAAAGTGCAGAACAGGAATTAAAAAAGCAGATGACCCTGGAAGAAGGTATTTCGGCTGAGGCTTTCTTTGATATTCTGACAAGTATAATTGAGCGTTTGGGAAATTTGGATACCATAACAAAAATAGGCTATTGCTTTTCTTATCCCTGTGAGAATTATAAAGATGGAGATGCGACCCTTCTTCGGTGGACAAAA
This sequence comes from Bacteroidales bacterium, assembly GCA_020860885.1. GTDB lineage: Bacteria > Bacteroidota > Bacteroidia > Bacteroidales > Azobacteroidaceae > Azobacteroides. The sequence goes on along the minus strand of JAJBTS010000306.1, from coordinate 926 downwards.
GGCGTTACCATAAAAAATATGGAACAAACGAAAGTAGGAAAGCCTTTGATGGATCATCTGAATCGAAAACTGAAAACCCGGTTCACCCATATAAAAATAATAAACGATACCGTGGCCGCTTTGTATGCCGGACTGATAGATGGAAAAGAATACGATGCAAATATAGGATTAATTGTAGGTACCGGAAGTAATATGGCGGCTCTGTATCCTCTCTCCCGGATAGAAAAGCTGAAGGGGATCTCAAAAAGCGATGCTAAAATTGCTATTAATCTGGAATCAGGAAATTACAAACCCGGCTACGCTTCTGTGGTAGACGATCTTGTAGACCGGCACAGCATCAATAAGAATGAACAACTGTTTGAAAAGAGAATCTCCGGAGCTTATTTAGGTAGTGTTTTGACTCATGCTTTTCCGGAGTATGATTTTACCTACGGATTGGAAGCAAAAGACCTGACCTTTATTATGTCTAATCCCGACATGTTCAAACCGGAAATAGTTAAAGTTGCGGAGAGGATTTATGAACGTTCTGCTAAATTAGTAGCTGCGGGTATTGCCGGCTTGATCAGAAGCATCTTTGACCATACGGATTTTCCAGTTGAAAAAACAATAAGGACGGTTTGCCTGGTTGCGGAAGGCGGATTGTTTTACAGTCAGCCGCAAAAAGGTCCGGGTATACGGAAATTTGTCGCTTATGAAGAGGTTGTAAAAAACGAAGTAGAATCTCTTTTGAAAGAAAATGCTCTTTTTGGAAATGAGATAAGTAAAGGAATAAAAATAAAAATAGAATACACGCGTAAAATAAATGCTAATCTGTACGGGGCAGCCGTTGCCGCAATTTCTCCGTCTTTTGATGCTATTTAATTATAAATGATTCTTTTATTTGTTCCATTTAATAAAAAGTATACTTATCTTTGTTTTTGTTTACC
>JAJBTS010000430.1 GCA_020860885.1 Bacteroidales bacterium | reverse complement strand
GGCATTAGGTACTATTACCAGAGAACAGGTTTATGCACAGGCCGGACAGGCTAAAACATTTAATAAAACATTAGAAAACGGAACGGGTAAAGGAAACGATTTTCTGGGATGGTTAAACCTTCCCTCTTCTATTACTCCGGAAGAGTTAAAAGATATACAAGCAACGGCCGACAGCCTGAGAGCTAAATGCGATGCTGTAGTAGTGGTCGGAATCGGAGGAAGCTATTTAGGAGCCAAAGCTGTGATAGATGCTCTTTCCGGAACATTTGATTCTTTAGAGAATAAAAAACCGGTCGTTTTATATGCCGGACATAATATAGGGGAAGACTATTTACACGAATTATCCGGTTATTTGAAAGACAAATCGTTTGGTATTATCAACATTTCCAAATCAGGAACTACTACCGAACCGGCTTTGGCTTTCCGTATCCTGAAAAAGCAACTGGAAGACGCCGTAGGCAAGGATGAAGCTAAAAACAGAATTGTAGCGGTTACCGATAAAGCAAAAGGTGCGTTAAGAACATTGGCTACCAAAGAGGGATATAAAACCTATATCATTCCCGACAATGTAGGGGGCCGTTTTTCTGTTTTAACCCCGGTCGGTTTACTACCTATCGCTGTAGCAGGAATTAATATCGAACAACTGATCGCCGGAGCCAAATCGATGGAGGAAGCAACTGCAAGCGCCATTCCTTTCGAAAACAATATAGCAGAAATCTATGCCGCTACCCGGAATGAACTTTATAAAAGCGGGAAAAAGATAGAAATACTGGCTAACTACAGTCCTAAACTTCATTATGTTTCGGAATGGTGGAAACAGCTTTACGGAGAAAGTGAAGGAAAAGAAAATAAAGGCATATTTACGGCTTCCGTAGATTTCACTACAGACCTTCATTCTATGGGACAATGGATACAGGAAGGCGAAAGAAGTATTTTCGAAACGGTTATATCTATTGAAAAACCTAAATATAATGTAGAAGTTCCTTCGGATGAACAGGATCTCGACGGATTGAATTTCCTCGCAGGAAAAAGAGTCGATTATGTAAACAAAATGGCGGAACTGGGTACACAGATTGCCCATATAGACGGAGGCGTGCCGAATATCCGGATAGAACTTCCCGAATTAAATGAATATTACCTGGGACAGCTCCTTTACTTTTTTGAAAGGGCTTGTGGTATCAGCGGTTATATATTGGGGGTTAATCCTTTTGACCAACCCGGTGTGGAAGCTTATAAAAAGAATATGTTTGCTCTTTTGAACAAACCGGGTTTTGAAGAAGAGAGTAAAGCAATTCAAAAAAGAATTAAATGATTAAAGCAATATTATTCGACATGGATGGAGTCTTATACGACTCCATGCCCAGTCATGTGAAAGCATGGTACGATACCATGTCGGCACTAAACGCAATATCCACCCCTGAAGATTTTTATCTGTTTGAAGGCCGGACAGGAGAATCAACGATCAATATCCTTTTCAATCGCTCTTTCGGAAGAAATGCTACTCCGGAAGAGATAGAAAAGATATATGCCGAAAAGGCCAGGCGATTTACCGAATTGGAACAACCCGAATCCAAACCCATGCGGGGAGCTCAGGAAGTTTTACAAAAAGTAAAACAGATGGGTTTACTACGGGTCATTGTTACCGGCTCAGGACAAAAATCTTTATTCGATAAATTGGACCATCACTTCCCAGGTTTCTTTGATAAAGACCTGATGGTAACAGCATACGACGTTAAGCAAGGGAAACCTCATCCGGAACCTTACCTGATAGGTTTGCAAAGAGCGAATATTAAACCGGAAGAAGCTATTGTAGTAGAAAATGCTCCTTTGGGAGTAGAGGCTGGAAAAGCAGCGGGAATATATACAATAGCTGTCAATACAGGCCCTCTGCCGGATAAAGTATTATTGGATTCCGGAGCTGACATCTTATTTCATTCCATGAAGGATCTGGCTGATACTATTGAAAAGATTGTCCGTGAACAATCCGGTCAATAAGTTCATAAAAGGCTAAACCTTTTGCAAAAAGATACTAATCTCTGTAAGACAAGAAATAGATTTCCCTATTATTCCAAATTATTTCTTAATTTTACACTTTAATTGAAGCACATATATATGTCTGTAGAAAACATTTCAAACGAAGAGAATAAAAAAAGTCTCAATTTCATTGAAACCATAGTTGAAAAAGATCTGGCAGAAGGGAGAAATGATGGGAAAATCCAAACACGTTTTCCTCCGGAACCCAATGGGTATCTGCATATAGGACATGCAAAGGCTATTTGTATGGATTTCGGACTGGCTCAGAAATACAACGGAATATGTAATCTGCGTTTCGATGATACAAATCCTACAAAGGAAGATGTAGAATATGTTGATTCTATCATGGAAGACATCAAGTGGTTGGGATACGACTGGGCAAATGTTTATTATGCTTCAGACTATTTTCAGCAGTTGTGGGACTTTGCCGTTCAATTAATTAAAGCTGGGAAAGCTTACATTGATGAGCAGTCGGCTGAAGAAATAGCTCAACAAAAAGGAACACCTACTCAGGCGGGAACCGATTCTCCCTACAGAAATCGTCCGGCCGGAGAAAGCCTGGAATTGTTTGAAAAAATGAACCGGGGAGAAATTGAAGAGGGCGCTATGGTTTTACGGGCTAAAATAGATATGGCTTCTTCCAATATGCACTTCCGTGATCCTATTATTTACAGGATTGTCAAACATCCTCACCACAGAACAGGGACTACATGGAAAGCATATCCTATGTATGACTTCGCCCATGGGCAAAGCGATTATTTCGAAGGTGTGACTCATTCCTTATGCACGTTGGAATTTGTACCCCACCGTCCTCTATATGATCTTTTCATTGACGAATTAAAAGAACTGAATTCTGATAACAGTGATTATCGTCCGAGACAATACGAATTCAATCGGTTAAATCTTACGTATACTGTTATGAGTAAACGTAAACTTCTTCAATTGGTTAATGAAAAGCTGGTCAACGGATGGGATGACCCCCGCATGCCTACTCTGGCGGGATTGCGAAGAAGAGGATATACTCCTCAGGCAATTCGCAATTTTATTGATAAAATCGGTTATACCAAATTTGAAGCTTTGAATGATGTAGCATTGCTCGAATACGCCATCCGTGAAGATCTGAACGCAAAAGCGAAACGGGTATCGGCAGTAATCGATCCGGTTAAGCTTATTATTACGAATTATCCGGAAGGACAAATAGAAATGATGGAAGCTGTCAATAATCCGGAAGACGAATCAATGGGAACTCATGAGATCGCATTTACAAGGGAACTCTATATTGAAAAAGACGACTTCATGGAGGATGCTCCGAAGAAGTTTTTCCGCATGACTCCCGGACAGGAAGTCCGGTTAAAAAGCGCTTATATAGTAAAGTGTACCGGAGTAAGTAAAGACGAATCCGGGAATATTAAAGAAATCTACGCAGAATACGACCCGATGACTAAAAGTGGTATGCCCGACAGCAACCGGAAAGTTAAAGGTACTCTCCACTGGGTTTCTGCAGAACATAGTCTTCCTGCTGAAGTGCGACTGTATGACCGGCTATTCAAAGTAGAAAATCCCGGAGAAGAAAAAGACAAAGATTTCAGGGAATTGCTCAACCCTGACTCTCTTATTGTAAAAAAACAGGCAAGAGTAGAAAAGGAACTGGAAAAATCGAAACCACTTGATAATTTTCAATTTCAACGTATTGGATATTTCAATATGGATCCCGATTCAACTCATGAACATCTTGTTTTTAACAGGACGGTTCCTTTGAAAGATTCCTGGAGCAAAATAAAAAGTAAATAATCCCAAAACTTTATATTATAATTATGAAATATTTTCAGTTTACTACTTACGAAGAAAATGGAGGAGAATACGAAGAGGTTATTTTTCCTGATTTTTACTATAAATGGAAAAAGGCTTTCGATGAAGGCCGAAGTCCTGAATTTCTGGATGTGGAACCATTAATGGATCTTCTGGAGATTTATTATGAAGATTATGATAAAGTACAATTGAAGAAATCTATTCCATATATACTGAACTTTCATCCGGGAAACACGGATCTGATAGAAGAGGTATTATTCTATCTGAATGAACTTGGAGAATGGATCGAATTGTATCGTCTGACAGAGCAGTTAATTTCTTCGGAAAATACGGTTTATCCTAAGGCTTATAAGATTTCGGCAATGATGCATCTGGGTATGGAAGAAGAAGCATTCCTTTATTTTCAGCAACTGAAGAGAGAATACGAAAATAAACCCGAAGATTTATCTCCTATTTATCAGGTTCTGGGTAATGCTCTCAATGAAATCGAACATTACGAAGCAGCTTTGCAGGTAGCCAACGAAGCAATATCCGTACTGAATTCTAAAATGGAATTTTACTGGATCCAGCTAAGCGCATATATTTCTTTGGAAGAAGAAAAAAATGCTTTACGAACCGCTGAAAAAATAGCCAAATCAGCTCCCCTGGATAAAAATATCTGGTTCGAACTAGGGAAAGCTTATATAGAAATGAAAAGATTGGATAAAGCCATTGAAGCGTTCGAGTTTACCATAACGCTCGGAGGCGACGACATTAATCTTTTCATGAATCTGATGGGACTGTATGAAGTGAATGGCAACGACTTAAAATCTATCGATACGGCCAAAAGATCTATGAAAATAAGACCGGACTATCCCGAACCATTCTTTATGGCTGTCGAACTGTGTCTGAAAATGGATATGCTCGAAGAAGCCCTTGGGATTCTGGATGAAGGAATTGAAGCAGGCTTTGAAAGAGACAGAGAAGATCTCTTCTGGTATAAGGCCAGGATATTTGTAGACCAGCAAGAGTATAAAAAAGCCATTGCTATTCTGGAAGAAGGAATAAAAGATACCGGAGATAAAAATCATAAACTGGTAAATGAAATAAAGGAAATAAGGAAAGAATTTCCATACCTTTAACTGAGTTATATACGTAAATTATAAAATAGAATTTATGGCAAAAATTAAAGGCACCGTAATTGTAAACACAGATAGATGCAAAGGATGCGATCTATGTGTAGTTGCCTGTCCGACCGATGTTCTCGTTTTGGGAAAAGAGGTAAACAGCAAAGGTTATAATTATGCCCAAATGGCTAAACCAGACGACTGTATTGGTTGTGCGAATTGTGGATATGTATGTCCTGATGGTTGTATCACTGTATATAAGGTAAAGTTACAAAATGGCTGAAGAAATAAAATTAATGAAAGGCAATGAGGCTATTGCCCATGCTGCTATCCGTTACGGAGCCGATGGATATTTCGGTTATCCTATTACTCCGCAATCCGAGATAATGGAAACCCTTATGGATGAAAAGCCCTGGGAAACAACAGGTATGATCGTGCTTCAGGCAGAAAGTGAAGTGGCTGCAATCAATATGGTGTATGGCGGCGCTGCTTGTGGAAAACGGGTAATGACTTCCTCTTCCAGCCCCGGAATAAGTTTGAAACAAGAAGGAATCTCTTATATGGCGGGAGCTGAACTTCCCGGATTGATCGTAAATATTATGCGTGGAGGTCCTGGCCTCGGAACCATACAACCCAGTCAGGCAGATTATTTCCAGACAGTAAAAGGAGGCGGACACGGAGATTACCGTTTAATCACGCTCGCTCCCGCATCCGTACAGGAAATGGCTGATCACGTTGCTTTGGGATTCGATCTGTCTTTCAAATACAATAACCCCGCCATGATTTTAGCAGATGGTGTTATCGGTCAAATGATGGAGAAGGTCGTTCTTCCGGAACAAAGACCCAGAAAAACAGAAGAAGAAATAAGAAGAGAGCAACCCTGGGCTACCTTAGGCAGGCCTGAAAGCAGAGGGAGAAACGTAATTACGTCTCTGGAATTAGACTCTTCTATTATGGAACACAATAACATTCGTTTTCAGGAGAAATACAAAAAAATCGAAGAAAACGAGGTATTGTATGAAGAAATCGAATGCGATGATATAGATTATTTAATCGTAGCGTTTGGCTCAGCAGCCAGAATAAGTCAGAAAGCAATCCAACTGGCAAAAGAAGAAGGAATTAAAGTGGGATTGTTCCGTCCTATTACCTTATGGCCTTATCCAAGTAAAATATTAAATACGTACAAGGATAAAGTAAAAGGAATCTTATCGGTTGAATTAAATGCCGGTCAAATGGTGGAAGATGTAAAATTAGCTGTGGAATGTAAGGTTCTGGTAGAACATTTTGGTCGTTTGGGAGGTATTGTACCCACTCCTCAGGAAGTATTAAACGCACTTAAAGAAAAATTGATCAGATGATGGACACTATAGATATAATTAAACCTGAAAATAAAGTATACGGTAAACCTCGCCTGATGAACGATAATGCCATGCATTATTGTCCGGGGTGCAGCCATGGAGTAGTTCATAAACTTATTGCCGAAGTAATCGATGAAATGGGGATGGCCGAGCAAACAATAGGCATAGCCCCGGTAGGTTGTGCTGTATTTGCTTACAATTACCTGGATATAGACTGGATAGAAGCCGCCCACGGAAGAGCTCCTGCCGTAGCTACCGCTGCAAAAAGATTAAATCCTGGAAAAATGGTATTTTCTTATCAGGGCGATGGCGACCTCGCAGCTATCGGAACAGCAGAAACCATCCATGCCTGCAACAGAGGTGAAAACATAGTGATCGTTTTCATTAATAACGCTATTTATGGTATGACAGGAGGACAAATGGCTCCTACTACTCTCATCGATATGAAGACTTCTACCTGTCCTTACGGGCGGAATGTAGCATTAAACGGTTATCCTTTGAAAATATCCGATTTACTGGCTCAATTAGAAGGAACCTACCTGGTCACCCGTGAAACGGTTCATACGGCTCCGGCAACCAAAAAAGCAAAGAAAATGTTACGTAAAGCTTTTGAAAATTCAATGGCAGGAAAAGGAACATCTATTGTTGAATTTGTTTCTACCTGCGCTTCAGGATGGAAAATGACTCCTGACCAAGCAAATAAATGGATGATGGAAAATATGGTTCCTATGTATCCGTTAGGAATAATAAAAGATAAATAATTATGCAACACGAAATAATTATAGCTGGATTCGGAGGACAAGGAGTCCTGTCAATGGGAAAAATATTGGCTTATTCGGGCTTAATGGAAGGGAAAGAAGTCAGTTGGTTTCCTTCTTACGGACCGGAACAGCGGGGAGGTACAGCGAATGTTACAGTTATCCTGAGTGATGACAGAATTTCTTCCCCCGTACTAAACGAATACGACATTGCAATCGTATTGAATCAGCCCTCTCTGGAAAAATTTGAAAAAACAGTGAAGGCTGGTGGTGTGTTGATATACGACGGCTATGGCATAACTCAAAAACCAACCCGTAAAGATATTCGTATCTTCGAAATTGATGCTATGAATATTGCAACTCAGGAAGGAAATGCAAAAGCCTTTAACATGATTGTTTTAGGTGGAATGCTAAAAATTACTCCTATGGTAAAAATTGAAAGCGTGATGGCAGGTTTAAAGAAATCTCTTCCCGAACGTCACCATAAATTATTACCTATGAATGAGAAAGCTATCTTACGGGGTATGGAATTAATACGTGAAGTTCAATGAATGAAATGAAAATAACAAAAAGGAAGAGGAAAATAATGAAGTCGTTTTTTTCGTCTCTTTTGTTATTTTCATTATTATCCTGCTCTTTCTCTCTCTACAGTCAGTCGCAATCTGAAATTATCCGGCAGGATACAATTATTCAGGCAAGAGATACTCTTATCAGTAATGAGAATATAATCCAGGACCAGCAGGAGCATATTCACGACCATGATCATGATCACGATCACCCTTACAGTCCTAGTATTGCCGGAGAAATAAATGATTCTATCCGGAATCCTCTTTATATGCAATTGGATGCACCGGAAACCGGTATCGATACTACAAAAAAAATTAATTTCTGGAATATCACCGAACGTACGGGTGAAATGATCACAGCCTATCCGGATACTTTCCTGACAGACTATTTTAACCGTACAAATGTAGAAGGCTTTGGCATTTCTGAAGCTTATCTGGGAAATCTGGGCCTTGCCACCGAATCCCGTGTATTCTTTGACAGAAAGGATCGTTCTCATTTCATATTCATGGATCCGTTCTATCGGTATGCTAAAACACCCGGAACATTCAATTTCATTAATACGAAAATACCCTATTCCAATATCTCTTACCAAAGAGCCGGTAGCCGGCAGGTCAGGGAAGAAAGATTGCAGGCTATCTTGGCCATCAATCTGGGTAAGAAATTAAATATAGGATTCGATGTGGACTATCTCTATGCCAGAGGATACTACGAGTCTCAGGCATCCAAACATCTGGAATGGGTTTTCTTTGCCAACTACATCTCTGACCGTCACAGACTCCATGTTTTTGTCAATCCGTCCGACTATACCACAGCAGAAAACGGCGGATTACAAAACGACGTGGATATAACACATCCTTCGGGAGATAATACCCTGGATTTCGCAACGAACCTGCAGGATACCTGGAACAACCTGAAAGGAGGGCAATATTACCTGAATTACCATTACAATATGGGATTTGAAAGAGATTCGGAGCGCGTAGATGAAGAAGGAAATGTCATAAAACAATTCATTCCGGTCTCAAGTATAATATATACCTTCAATCTCGATAATAAAAGAAAAAGATTCTATAGTACAAATAAAAACCGGGTAGATGCCTATTATCCTGAGAGAGATTCTCTTCCTCACATGAATAGTGTGAATGATTCTACCTCTTATTGGAATATGAGTAATACGCTAGGCTTATCTCTTCGGGAAGGATTCAGCGAATGGGCGAAATTTGACCTGACGGCTTTTATTACTCAGGATTTCCGTAGCTATACGATGATGGATACAACTATCAATAATTATGAAAAAGACTACTCGGCAACGTATATAGGAGGAGAATTAGCAAAAAGAAGCGGAGACATATTCCGTTACAATACACAGGCTAGTTTTGGCGTATTAGGGTATAATCTGGGAGATATGGATCTATCAGGAAATATCGAAACCCGTATCCCTGTATGGGGCGATACGGCCTCAATCTCCGCATATGGATCCATAAAAAACATAGAACCTACTTTTTACGAGAATCATTACCACAGTAAATATTTCTGGTGGGATAAGGATTTTTCCAAGGTAAAAAAAGTTCGTTTTGGTGGTGACATCCATATACCTCATACGAATACGAATTTTGGTTTAGGCGTTGAAAATATTTCCAATTATCTTTATTTTGACAAAGATGGGATGCCGACACAACACAATAGTGATATACAGATTATTACTGCCATACTAAAACAAGATTTCCAATATCGGGCACTTCATTGGGATAATCGATTGGTGTATCAAAAAACAAGTAATAGCTCCATACTTCCTTTACCGGATTTTACAGCCTATACCAGTCTGTACGTTCAGTTTAAGATAGCCAAAGTATTAACAGTGCAAATGGGTGCGAACGCTCATTACTGGACCGAATATTACGCTCCTTCTTATGAACCGGCAACTCAGCAATTCAAATTGCAGGACATGACTTCGGGAAATGCTGTTAAAGTTGGAAATTATCCTTTAATAAGTGGTTTTATTAACTGTCATTTGAAACAGACCCGCTTTTTTATTCAATATTATAATGCAGGCGCACAGTTTATTAATCCTCCCGAATATTTTTCACTTCCCCATTACCCCGTTAATCCGAGCATTGTAAAACTAGGACTTTCTGTTGATTTTATCAATTAGCCGTTATGCGAAAAAAGATACATCAGATCCTTCTTGCTTTTACAACTATAATCGTTCTTTCCTTAATTGTTGTTTATTTCTTCAGAAATACTGAAGAAAAGAATGTAGTGCGGGATTTTCCTGAAATCCAATTATCCGATAATCTGAATATAGTAACAGAATACAATGCTATTGATTATTATATTGTTGGCGATAGCATTAAGGGAATTCAATACAATCTCTCCAAATATATAGAAGAAATTTCGGATCTGAATGTAAATATATTCCTTGAAAATAATCTGGAAAGAAGTATCCGGAAACTGAAAGAGAAAGAATACGATATTATTGCCCGGAATATACCTGTAACACAAGAACTGAAAGAAGAACTTGCCTTTACAATACCTATATCGAAAGGGAAGCAAGTCTTGGTACAAAGGGAAAAAACAGTGGACGACAGCACCTTTTTCATTTCCAACCAAATAGAATTAGCCAATAAGACTGTTTATGTGACCTGGAACTCCCCCGCTATACTCAGAATAAAAAACTTATCGGAAGAAATAGCAGAACCCATTTATATAAATGAGGATCATAACTATACTGCGGAGCAACTTCTATATATGGTGGCTTATGATGAAATCGATTATGCCGTCATTGACGAAAATATAGCTTTGTGTAACCAAAGAATGTTCCCAAATATAAATATTAATACGGATATCGGATTTAATCAGCTACAGGCATGGGCTGTCAGGAAAGATTCTCCGGTATTGTTAGATAGCTTAAACAGTTGGATACAACAATAC
>JAJBTS010000200.1 GCA_020860885.1 Bacteroidales bacterium | reverse complement strand
CCTACGGTAAACAAGATACATTTTCTATTTATCATTTGCTTTTAGATTATTACCATATAATTGTAGAGTAGATTATTCTGCAAATCTCCTATCTGTTTTTGATAAAAAGAAACAAGGCCTTTACACAAAATATCATCTATTTCATTAAATTGAGTGTGAAGACTTCTTTGGAGATAACCGTACTGTTACTGCAGATAATACGTAACCTCTCCGCTAATTTGCAATAGAGAAATCTCACAGATCTTCGTATTGTATTGAGCCTGAAGCAAACGTTCTTCCGCAGCCAGCAGGTTGTTTTGAGCTTCCCGGATCTCAATTCCTGCTAAATCTCCCAGCTTGTAACGTTCCATCGCAATTTCATAGTTTTGCCTGGCAGCGCCCAGGTTTTCCTTTTCGAGAGCGAGCAGTTGCTGGTTGTTCTGATAAGCCATCCACATATTTGCCAGATCCGCTTTTAAGTCCAATTCCATACGTTCGTATTCCAATTCCCTATTTTCAATAGCAATACGTGCATTTTTTTGTTCCCTTTTCCTGTTCATTCCATCGTAGATGGTGAATCCCAGAGTAACTCCATAATTGAATCCCAGGCTGTTTTGTTTATCTACGGCGGTGAGAGCCTGATTGTCGTACAAATTCAAAGTATAACCGTATCCTCCGTTTAATTGTAAGTAAGGATAATTCCGGGACTGGTAAGATTTAAGTTCCAGTTCACTCACATGTTTGTTTTTTGCTGCCAGCAATAACTGGGCGTTTGCCTGTAGTGTTTTTTCCCATAAGACATCTTCAGTCATAGATAGATTAGAATCTATAATCGAATCATTGATAATGGGTTTTTGAGATACATTTTCCAAAGCCATCAATTGATTCAATACAATAGCCGATGTGTTTACCACTTCAAATTGTTTGATCAGATTGGAGCTGTCGGCATTAAAGTCCACACGCGCTTGTTGTAAATCCAGACGCGACATAGAACCGATATTGTAGCGTTCTTCCACAATCCGGAGCCGTTCTTTTGATAGAGAAACAGCATACCTCAGATTTTTCAAAGTCAGGCTCTGACGGATATAATTATAATATTCGGCCGTTAAAGTAGAGATTAGATTTTCTATTGACATACGTGTACTGATTTCTCCTATCTTTTCAAACTCTTTCAACCTTTCGTATTCCGCCTGCATCCTGAAACCGTCGAATACCGTCCAGTTCAGGTTAATACCTATATTAGCTCCCTGATTAAAAATATCTGTCCGGTTATTCTTTGCCCCATTTACCAACGTCTGATCCGTATTCATTAAAGACCCGTTATAACCTCCGCTTAAACCTACTGTAGGTAACAATCCTGCATTTCCCGGTGTCGCATTATTTTCTGCAATTTGTTGTTCGTTACGAATGATCCGGATGTCGTAGTTTCTTTCCAGCCCTGTTTCAAGAACCTTATGAAGATCGTATACTTCCTGTGCCGAAAGAGGGAAAGTAAATAAAAGCAGAAAAAGGATATTTCCCCAAGAAATACTACTTAATTTTCTATTGGTTCCTCTTTTCCCGGAACTACTTTGTAGATTTAGCATATCTATTGAATTTATCTTCATTTCGATTTTTATTTAGATAGAATCCTTCTTTTTTTTATTTCTATTACTTGAGAAGTAAGCATACACTGCGGGAACGATAAATAATGTCAGGAAGGTGGAAACCAATAATCCTCCTATTACGGCAACTCCCATTGCGATACGGCTGTTTGCTCCTTCCGCACTGGCATAAGCCAAAGGAATTAAACCCAATATAGTAGAAATACTTGTCATCAGGATAGGACGAAGACGCTGGATAGAGGCTTCTTCGATGGCTTGTAATTTGCTCATTCCGGCTTCCTGACGCTGATTGGCAAATTCTACGATCAGGATACCGTTTTTAGCCACCAGACCGATCAACATAATGATACCGATCTGACTGAAAATATTCATCGTTACACCCGCGCCATTCATAAATATCAAAGCTCCTGCAACTGCCAGAGGCACCGTTAACATAATGATAAGCGGATCTTTGAAACTCTCGAATTGAGCAGCCAGGATCAGGAAAATCAGGATCAGGGCGAGCGTAAAAGCAAACATCAAACTGGAGGAACTGTCACGGAACTCTTTAGACTCATCACTTAATGCGGTACGGAAAGTATCATCCAACACTTCCTTTGCAATTTTATCCATTTCATCCAAACCTTCTCCGATGGTAACTCCTTTCGCTAACCCCGAAGAAACGGTTGCTGCACTGAAACGGTTGTAGCGAAACAATTGCGGGGGAGCTACACTCTCGGTCAATTCTACCATATTGTCCAACTGAATCATATCTCCATTGAGGTTCTTAATATAGATAGAACGGAGGTCCAGCGGAGTATTTCTTTGCTGGCGATTGATTTCCGCTAATATCTGGTATTGTTTACCATTCATATAGAAATAACCCATACGTTGTCCGCTTAGGGCGTATTGCAATGTTTGTCCGATATCGCGTGTGCTCACACCTAATAGAGCCGCCTTATCCCGGTTGATTTCCACCCTTGTTTCCAGTTTGGTAAACTTCAGGTTCACATCCGCCATCTGGAACTTCGGATTGTCGTTCACTTTCTCCATGAACAAAGGAATAAACTCCTGCAGTTTGTCCAGGTTCGGAGCCTGTAGTACATATTGTATGGGCTGGCTTCCCTGCCTTCCTCCAAAGGTGGATTGTTGCTGAACGAAAGCCCGGGCTTCGTTTTCCGGACGTACAGCCGCAGACAAGGCCTCTGCTATTTCCATCTGGCTTCTTTCCCGGTCTTTGATATCGGGCAGATTCAGGCGCACAAAAGCCCAGCTCCCGTTTACATTCAATACATTGGATTCCCGCTCAGGAGCTACAGAGTCAGCAATGGCTGAGATTTTTTCGGCATAATCGCGATAGAATTCATACGTAGCGCCTTCCGGACCGCTTATATTGATCGTGATCTGAGACCTGTCTTCCATAGGAGCCATTTCCGAAGGAATTTTCATCCACATCATATAGATAATGATCAAAGTAACTCCAATGATCGGCCAGGTGATCCATTTGTGTTTTAAAAACCAAAGAAGTCCCCTTTCATATCCATGATTCATCCATTCAAAAAAGGGTTCTGTCTTTCTGTAGAACCAGTTTTGTTTTTCTCTTTTCTTTAAGAGTTTTGTGGAAAGCATAGGGGTGAAGGTCAATGCCACAAAAGAAGATATAATAACAGACCCCGTAATTACCATACTGAATTCGCGGAACAACCGCCCAGTCGTTCCTTCCATAAATACGATAGGTAAAAATACGGCCACCAAAGTAATCGTTGTAGAAATGATCGCAAAGAAAATTTCTTTTGCGCCCTCTATTCCTGCCTGAATGGGTTTCATACCCTGTTCTATCTTTACGTAGATATTTTCACTCATTACAATGGCATCATCCACTACCAATCCTACCGAAAGAACGATAGCCAACATGGTTAATACGTTAATGGAAAAGCCGGATAGGTACATCACGAAAAAAGCTCCGATCAACGATACCGGAATAACGAGTATAGGGACCAAAGTAATCCGCCAGTCACGTAAAAATAAAAAGATTACTATAACGACCAGCAAGAAAGCTATATAAACTGTTTCTTGGACTTCATTGATGGAGGCGCGGATGAATTTGGTATTGTCAAAAGTGGTGGTTAGGAGAACATCTTCGGGAAGGTCTTTTTGCATCTGTGCCATTCGGACCCGCACTTCATCGGCAATCTCGATCTGATTAGCGCCGGGTTGGGGAACGATAACAACGGCAACCATAGGTACACCGTTCTGTTTCATGATGCTCCGGTAACTTTCCGGGCCTAATTCCGCCGTACCAATATCTTTAAACCTTACTACATTGGCATTGTCTTCTTTTATAATAAGATTATTGAATTCTTCCGGTGTTTTCATCAAACCGAGGGTACGGATACTTAATTCCATCGTATTCCCTTCAATCGATCCGGAAGGAAGTTCCACATTTTCCTTATCGATAGCATTCCTTACATCAATAGGAGTAATGCCGTAACCGGCCATTTTAATAGGGTCCAGCCATAAACGCATGGAGTATCTTCTTTCTCCCCAGATATTAACAGCACTCACATTCCCTATGGTCTGTAAACGCTCTTTGACTGTGAGGTCAGCTATCTCGCTTAATTCCAGCAAGCTTCTTTTATTACTCTGAATAGATACCTGCATGATAGGCTGGGCATCCGCATCTGCTTTCGATACGGTAGGAGGGTCCGTATCTCCGGGTAGATTTCTCTGGGCTCTGGAAACTTTATCACGCACATCATTTGCGGCAGTTTCCATGTCTACATTCAGTTCGAATTCGACAGTGATCCGGGAAGACCCCTGGCTGCTTCTACTGGAAAGGGAACGAATACCCGGAATTCCGTTGATATTCTGTTCCAGCGGTTCTGTGATCTGGGTTTCGATCACATCGGCATTGGCGCCCGGATAGGAGGTATTTACCGTAATAATCGGATTATCCACATTCGGATACTCCCGTACCCCCAGTGAAGAATATCCGATGAAACCGAAGATCAGGATAACTAATATGAAAACGGTAGATAATACCGGTCTTTTTATACTTAATTCTGAAATGTTCATTACTTCAATGTGTGCTTAAGACGATCAGTTTATAATGCTTACCGGAATACCATCTCTTAATTGCATAACGCCCGTAGTAATAACGGTATCTCCTTCCTGGATACCCGATAATATCTGGATGTCGGCTTCCGTCCGCATGCCTTTGGACACTTCCACTTGTTTCGCTTTTCCATCCGAATAGAGGTAAACGATATCCCTCCCCATTTCAGCGATGATAGCTTCGTTGGGAATAGTAATAGCATCATCTATTTCATTCATGTTCACTTCAATGGAAGCAGTACCTCCCGGATTAAGCTTGCCGTGGGTATTCGGATAAAGAGCTCTTACTTTCTTTGTCCGTGTGTTCAGATCAATACGGGATTCTACGGCGTAGACTTTAGCGTAGTAAGTATTTAAATCTTCGGAATCGGTCGTTGAAAAAGTGATAGGCGTACCCGGTTTTACATTGTTGGCGTGCTTCTCACTGACAGAAAATTCTATTTTCAAAGGGCTGATCTTCGTTAAGGTAGCGATAATAGTGGTTGCCGAAGCGTAATCTCCTTCGCTGACTTGTCTCAATCCGATCATTCCGTCGAAGGGAGCCCGTAGCTCGGTTTGGGCAATCCTTGCTTTTGCCAGTTCAATATCTGCGTGTAATATTTCCAGATCAGTGGTTACCTGCTCGTAGGCTTCCTTGCTGACAGCATCTTTTTCGAGCAAAGCGTTTTGACGATATACCCGGTCTTCTGCTAAAGGGATTTGTGCTTCCAGCTTTTGAAGTTCGGCTTGCAGAGGACGGTCGTTTACTTTTGCCAGTAAGGTTCCTTTTTTTACAAAACTACCTTCCTGGAAAAAGATGTTAGTAATTTTTCCGGAAGTTTCAAATGTTAGATTAACTTCTTCGTCCGGGAAGAAAGTTCCTGTGTAAATTTGTTTATCGATTAATTTTTCCGGCTTGATAATTTTTACGGAAACATTCAGAGGCGCTCTTCCGGAGCTTGGAGCGGGAACGGCCGACTCCTGTACTTCTTCTTTCTTTAATTTATCGGAGATAGTCGGATATAGGGCCATACCCAGAATGATCAGGGCAATGAGTACGAAAAGAACTATCTTTGTCATTTTGTTCATGGTGAATTAACTAAGTGGATAATGAAATGTACGCAAAAGTACTTTAAATTGAATGAATGTTAGACTACAGAAGAGTTAATAAGTTTAAAATAAAAAGCCGGTTACAAGTAAAAAAATATTAAGACTTACTGGTGTCTGATTTTAAAGAATGTATGGTTTTCTTATAAAATCTTCCTACATTTGTTATCCTATAAATATAAATACCTGTAATACACATGAAAACTATAATAGATTTATTTGAAGAAAGTGTAGATAGATTTGCGAATAATACTTTTCTTTGGGAAAAGAAAACGGATTTTTTTGAGCCGTTAACGTATGCCCGGACCAGGAAAGAGGTTTTTCGTCTGGCAGCTGGATTGATTCAGCTCGGAGTGCTCCCCGGCGATAAGATCGCTTTGCTTTCCGAAGGCCGTAATGACTGGATCATCGGAGAATTGGGTATTCTTCATACGGGAGCCGTAAATGTGCCGCTGTCTATTAAGCTGGAAGAACGGAATGATTTGATTTTCAGGATCAACCATTCGGAATCCAAATACATTATGGTTTCCGGAACTCAGTTGAAAAAAATTCGTGCTATTATTAAAGATTGTCCTTTGGTGGATAAAATCATTGTTTTTGATCCTCTGGATGCTTACGATGGAAAAGAAATCCCTTATGAGAACGTCCTGAAACAGGGCGATGAATTCCTGAAAACCCATCCGGACGAAGTTGTGAAAAGAAGTAAAGCTATCAAAGGGGATGATATGGCTAATATCAGTTATACTTCCGGAACCACGGCGGATCCTAAAGGCATCATGCTTTCTCATCGTAATTATACAGCGAATGTAGAGCAGGCTATGTCTCTGATCACGATCACGCCTGAAGATAGTAACCTGATTATCATTCCTCTCGACCATTGTTTCGGTCACGTTGCCGGGTTTTATTCTTTTATGGCATATGGAGCCAATGTAGCAACTGTGCAGGTGGGGCGATCCCCTATGGAAAGCCTTAAAAATATACCTCTCAATATTAATGAGTTTAAGCCGACGGTCTTAATGAGTGTGCCGGCCCTTGCCAAGAATTTCCGGAAAAATATTGAGAATACGATACGAAAAAAAGGCCCGAAGGCCGAAAGGCTTTTCAACCATGCG
Organism: Bacteroidales bacterium; assembly: GCA_020860885.1. GTDB lineage: Bacteria > Bacteroidota > Bacteroidia > Bacteroidales > Azobacteroidaceae > Azobacteroides. Next base: position 3,744 of record JAJBTS010000200.1, on the reverse strand, counting down.
CTGAAAGTAGCGTATGCTTATAACAAAGAAGGATACAATAAAGGTGGAATCACCCAGCTGCATAATAAGTTGCTCCTTAAAATATACGATAAGGTCCTCTTCTCTAAAGTAAGGGAAGGTTTGGGAGGAAAATTAAAGTTCTTTATCGGTGGAGGAGCTTTGCTGGATATTGAATTGCAACGTTTTTTCTATGCGGTGGGAATACCTATGTTTCAGGGATACGGATTAAGTGAAGCTACTCCGGTTATTTCTTCCAATAGTATGACGAAGCACAAATTGGGATCATCGGGAGCAGTAGTGAAAAACCTGAAGCTGAAGATCTGCGATCAGGATGGAAAGGAATTGCCTTTGGGGCAGAAAGGTGAAATTGTAATTCAAGGAGAAAATGTGATGCTGGGTTATTGGAAAAATCCGGCAGCAACAGCAGAGACGATAAAAGACGGATGGTTGCATACCGGTGATATGGGGTATATGGATAAAGATGGATTCTTATATGTGCTGGGACGTTTCAAAAGTTTACTGATCAGTAGCGACGGAGAAAAATACAGTCCGGAAGGCATCGAAGAAGGGATCGTTGATAAAACCAAATACATCGATCAGATGATGCTGCACAATAATCAGGATCCTTATACCGTAGCTTTGGTGGTCCCCGACAGAGAACAGCTAAAAAAATACGTGGAACGTATTAAGCCGGGTATCGGATGGGAAAACAGGGAAGCAAAAGAAATGGCTTTGCTGAAACTGCAGGAAGTCATTAACCGCTATAAATCCAATGGGGTGTCGGCCGGGGAATATCCCGAACGTTGGCTGCCCGCTGCTATTGCCGTACTTCCGGAAGCCTTTACCGAGCAAAACCAGTTGCTGAACTCATCCCTTAAAATGGTAAGAGGCAAAATTGAAGAGAAATATGCCGATCGTTTGAAGTACTTATATACACCGGAAGGAAAGAATATTCTGAATGATAAGAACATTCAGTCTTTATAATTTGTTTTAGTATAGGTTGAATATATAAATGAATGAATGTATGAAGAAGTTTTTTTACGGACTGATGTGTTTGTCCGTTCTGTTGGTATCTTGTAATAAAAACAAAGATACTACCCGCGAACCTTTTCAGGGAGACGATATCACACATAGAGCAGAGATCGTGATGGATAAAAATACCAAGGTTGCTAATCTGAATATCGATACGAAAGGCAGATGGTTTTTATTCAGCGGTAGTTCTGTGGATTCGATAGACTTTGTAACTCCTTTGTTAAATGAAACGGGTTCCGGTACTTATAAATTAGCTGTACCGGGTAACCGGAGAACTTATTATTTTCTGGAGACGGAAGATGGTACTGCTTTTCTGGCTGAACGCCAGTTGCCTATGGCCGGAGGATTTAATTTCCGGGATTTAGGCGGTATCCGTAATAAAGATGGTAAATATACAAAATGGGGAAAGATATTCCGGTCGGATGACATGCACAATCTCACTCCGGAAGATTTAACCTACCTGGCAAGTATTCCTATTGTTTCAGTCGTGGATTTTCGTTCGGGACAGGAAATAGAAGCAAATCCCGATGTATTGCCTGCCAGCGTAAGGCACGATTATGCTTATTCTATTACACCGGGTGATATGACGATGAATATGGATAGTATCGGTACTCTTCAATCAGCTGACCTCGACGAGATGATGAAGCAGATGAATGTTTTGTTTGTGACGGACTCGGCTTATTACAACCGCTACAAAGACTTTTTCGCTTTACTGATGAATGACAGTAATGTTCCGTTGATGTTTCATTGTACGGCTGGCAAAGACCGTACGGGTATGGCTGCCGCTTTGGTGCTTTCCGCGCTGAATGTCGATGAATCAGTAATTATGGAAGATTATCTTTCGTCCAATAAATACCTGGAAGATAAATACAGGGATATTAAAAACCAATATCCTGCATTAAAATCTTTACTGGAGGTTAAGCCGGAATTTCTACAGGCCGGTCTCGATCAGATGAAGAGAGATCATGGTTCTGTGGAAAACTTTTTAAGAAATGTATTAGGTGTAGATATTGAGAGATTTCAGGCGATGTATTTGTATTGATTAGACTGGAATTGTTAAGTTGGAAGCCAGGAAAAAGAATTTGTTTCAAATTTTCTTTTCCTGGTTTCGTTTTATATCAATCTTCCCACATATCGGGCTCCGGCTTTACTATTATTCTTTTCCGGGCCAGAAGCTCCTGGCTCCGGAGGCTGTCTTTGTAATGGTTGCAGATATTTAATTTGCATAAGCCGGGTTCAGTATAGGAATTTTCACACCGTTGTCTCAGATGCAAAGGTTCATAAATACGGCCTATCTGATAGTTTCGGGCAATAGCCAATGCGACAGCATAATTTTCTCCATCATCGGTATCGGGAAACTTAATGCTGCGCAATATGGGAGTGAAAAAAGCATACGGAGTTCCCGGTTCGTTCATCCGTAGTATATTATTCCTGCCGTTTTCAAGAGTCCATTTTACAATATTACTCCGCTTTGGAGATAGGTTTTCCGAATGGAAATCATCCATCCGGTCGATCCCTATTATCATAGGTGTTTTTTGTTTGTAAAAACTTTTTACGATTTTAGAAAGTACCTGACTGTCTGTATACACACAATCGCTGTTTAGCTGTATGGCAAACTTCCCGCAATGCGGACTCATAATAGCTTCGTTCCGGCAACCTCCGGTTTTCAGGTCTTTCCTATCCGGTAGTATGTAAATCAATCTTTCATCTTCCATAGACCATTTTTTAATTATACTGGCTGTAGAGTCGGTTGAATGATTGTCTACTACAATTATATTGTAAGAAAAATCAGTTTCCTGCATCCATACGGATCGAAGAGCTTCTTCAATGTTCTTTTCCCCGTTTTTTACAGAAACAATAACGGAAGCTTCCACAGGAAAAGAGGTATCGTGAAAATTTACAGATTCGTAAACAGAATCAAGCCTGGCAGAAATATCTTTCAGGTGAGCCGTACAGGCTGTCTCCATCTCTATCTCTCTTTTTCGTATATTGCCGGATTCGGATTTTTTTTCGTTCGGAAGACTGGAATCCTGCTCCGGTTCGGTATAAAGATATTCGTTGATGTGAATGATTTTTGCAATCTGCGATACCTTCAGGCGTAAAGCATACAAGGATGCATAGATATATTCTATTTTAATGCGTGAAACAGCGCGTTTTAATACGGAAGTTTTATACAACACTACCGGACCGAAATCAAAATCTTCCCGTAAACTTCCTTCCTGATAATCGAGAACCGGACAAGCTTTCCGGTAACCGTCTTTCATTTTATAATAATCGGAGTAAACCATTCCGGCGCCCGTATCCATAATAACCTGCAACATTCTCTCTTCTGCATATTTTCCCCATTCGATGGATGTAGGGCTCAGATAGATAAAAACGTAATCGGCGGTGAGCTGAGTCACAACTTTTTTTAGTTCTTCCGATTTCGTAAGGTTGTATTCCCCGTTCCGAATGTGTGCAACAGATACTTTCATGGATGTAAAATTTATTGTTTCAAAGTTATTGAATAATCTTAGAAATATTTAAAATCAAACTTTATTTGTTTGCTCCAAATCATAAAGAGGGAAATTGTTTAATTTCTTTTTTGAACAGCATCATAAAATGCGATCATCTAAAAGAACCAAACTTTTATTGTCTTGCCCACTAGAGGTTGTCCAAAAAGAACTTTCTGCCCCTAAATCCCCTAAAGGGGACTTCTTAAACCATTGAATA
>JAJBTS010000417.1:7765-10634 GCA_020860885.1 Bacteroidales bacterium | reverse complement strand
GATTAGGATATTGTCCGACTTTTTAGACACCCCCCCCCTTTAAAAAAGAAATTATTATACTCTTTTTTCTTTGATTCTTGCTTTTTTACCTGTAAGAGCACGTAAATAGTACAATTTAGCACGACGTACTTTACCTACTTTATTTAGAACGATACTGTCAATAAATGGAGAATTCAAAGGGAAGATACGTTCCACACCTATATTCTCAGACATTTTTCTAACAGTAAACCTTTTACCATCCCCATGACCCGCTATTTTAATAACAACACCACGATACTGTTGAATACGTTCTTTATTTCCTTCTTTAATGCGATAAGCCACTGTAATAGTGTCACCGCTTTTAAATTTAGGGAAATTTGCTTCGTTGGGATTAGCAAATGCTTGCTCGGCAACTTTAATTAAATCCATAATTATTTAGCTTTTAATAGTTTAATAACAAAACGCAACATTCGAAAGCCACTCTTTTCTTCCCAGAGGTTACGTAAAGCGGGGCAAAGATAATACTTTTTAAGAAATAAAAAAAATAAAAAGAGGAAAGCTTTATCTGCTTCCCTCTTTTCAAATATTTTTTCTATAAATTACTCTGGCCTTCTGGGTTTGAATCCATTGCTTTGTTGACGAGGACGATCGCCACGATCTTGTCTTTCTCCTCCGCGGTCTTGTCTTTCTCTCGGAGGTCTTTCAATAAATCCTTCCGGCTTATCCAGCAATGCTTTTCTGGATAACTTGAATTTACCTGTCTTAGGATCTACATCCACTAATTTAACCTGAATCGTATCACCTTCTTTTAAACCGGCTTCTTCAACGGTATTCAATCGTTTCCAGTCAATTTCTGAAATATGAAGCAATCCGTCTTTTCCCGGTAAGAATTCCACGAATGCTCCGTAAGGCATAACAGAACTTATTTTTCCTTCGTATACTTCGCCTATTTCCGGAACAGCTGTAATACCTTTAATTCTTGCCTTAGCAGCTTCAATAGATGGTTTGCTATTGGACGAAATTTCGACTCTTCCGAATCCATCAATTTCTTCAATGGTGATAACCGCACCCGTTTCTTCCTGAATGCCCTGAATGATTTTTCCGCCCGGTCCGATTACAGCACCTATAAATTCTTTAGGAATAATCAGAACTTCAATTCTCGGAGCATGAGCTTTTAAGTCTTCACGAGGTTCCGACAATGTTTCCAGTATTTTTCCTAATATATGTTCGCGGCCTTGTTTGGCCTGAGCCAAAGCATTTTCCAGAATTTCGTAAGACAAACCGTCCACTTTGATATCCATCTGGGTAGCAGTAATACCTTTTTCAGTTCCGGTTACCTTAAAGTCCATATCACCCAAATGATCTTCATCTCCTAATATATCTGAAAGAACAGCATAATTCTGTCCTTTATTTTCAGAGATGAGTCCCATGGCAATACCGGAAACAGGACGTTTGATCTGAACCCCTGCATCCATCAATGATAATGTACCGGCACAAACGGTAGCCATAGAAGAAGAACCATTGGATTCGAGAATATCTGAAACAATACGAATTACATAAGGATAGTTCTCCGGAAGCATTGGTTTTAATGCCCTGTGTGCTAGGTTACCATGCCCTATCTCCCGACGGCCGACACCTCTCTGAGGGCGGGCTTCTCCTGTTGAAAACGGAGGGAAATTATAATGCAATAAGAAACGTTCTTTCTCGTTATTCAGTACATCATCTATGATTTTTTCATCCAACTTAGTACCTAATGTTACAGTTGCCAGAGCCTGAGTTTCTCCACGGGTAAAGATAGCTGATCCATGAGGTCCTGTAATAAAATCAACTTCAGACCAGATAGGACGTATCTCTGTCGTTTTGCGTCCATCTAACCGGATGCCTTCATCCAGAATACAACGACGCATAGCCTCTTTTTCCACATCGTGGTAATATTTACCGATCAATGCTTCTTTTTCAGCCAACTCTTCTTCAGTAAACTGAGCTTTATATTCTTCTACGATCTGAGAGAAAGCTTCGCTACGTTCCTTTTTTCCTTGTCCGGATTTGGCCACAGCATACACTTTATCATAAAGTTTGGATTTTATGTCTTCACGTAAAGACTCGTCATTTACTTCATGACTGTATTCACGTTTCACTGTCGTACCCACTTCTTCCATCAATTCTATCTGAGCCCGGCATTGCACTTTTATCGCTTCATGAGCTACTTTGATAGCGTCCAGCAGTTCAGCTTCGGACACTTCATCCATTTCGCCCTCTACCATCATGATATTATCGATAGTAGCTCCTACCATAATATCCATGTCAGCATCTTTTAGTTGAGCGAAAGTCGGATTTACTACAAATTCGCCATTAACACGTCCGACACGAACTTCAGAAATAGGTCCGTTGAAAGGAATGGTTGAGACAGCCAATGCTGCTGATGCTGCCAAACCGGTTAAAGCATCGGGCATATCTTCTCCATCCGTAGAGTAAAGTATAATATTTACAAAAACTTCAGCATGATAATCGTCCGGGAACAAAGGTCTTAAAGCACGGTCTATCAAGCGGTCGGTCAATATTTCATAATCAGAAGCGCGTCCTTCTCTTTTCATAAAACCTCCGGGAAAACGCCCGAAAGCAGAAAATTTCTCTTTGTATTCAACCTGCAGAGGCATGAAATCCACTCCCGGATTCGCATCTTTAGCGGCAGTTACTGTTGCCAGCATCATGGTATTGTTCATTCTTAATACCACCGAACCATCAGCCTGCTTCGCTAATTTTCCGGTTTCCAGAGTAATGGTTCTTCCATCACCCAAATCAATTGTTTTTACAATAGGATTAATCATAAATAATCTTTCTAAATTTTTTCACCTTTTAAAATCGAGCAAAGTTAATGATAAAATAATGA
>JAJBTS010000417.1:0-7755 GCA_020860885.1 Bacteroidales bacterium | reverse complement strand
ATTAATTTCAAGATATTATATGAAAGAAACAATTATATATAAGCTTTTACCTCTTTTTACTCTCAGCATTTTGTTTTTCAGTTGTAAAGATAAAAAACAGGAATTTACTATTTCCGGCGAGATTACAAATGCAAATAACAAAACGTTATACCTGGAGCATGTCGGGATTTCCAGAATCACTCTGGTTGATTCCGCTCAATTAAATTCAGAAAAATTCAAATTCAAACAAGAACGTCCCAAAAAGGCTCCTGACTTTTACAGATTACGCTTAGGCAATCAGATGATAAATCTTGCTGTAGATAGTACTGAAACGATCTATGTAAAAAGTAATGCAAACACGTTTGCCACAGAATATACATTGGATGAAAAAGGCACGAAAAATAAAAACATTCAGGAACTGACCCTTTTACAAATAAAAACGAGAAAAGAATACAACGATCTGGTGAATCAATTCGATGCAAATCAACTCACGAATGAAGAATTCAAAGAAAAAGCCTACGCTACTATAAACCAATACAAGGATAAAGCAAAGGAATTTATCGGGCAGGACTTCAAATCGGCGGTTGCTTATTTTGCGCTGTTTCAGCAGATCAACAATCTTTTAATATTCAATCCATACGACAAAGAAGACAACAAGTTATTCGGTGCATTGGCAAACAGCTGGAACATACATTATCCTGAATCGGACAGGGCTGTGCAATTAAAAAATCTATACGTAAACGCTAAAGCCAGCTTTCGGGAGATCAACCCGTTGGTATTAAACGAAGCGAGCGGAAAAACTTTATTTGATATTAATCTCCCGGATATAAACAATAAAGAAATACGTATGTCTGAAGCTTGCAAAGGAAAAGTGACTATTATAGATTTCACTGCCTATTCCATGGAAGGATCTCCCACCCACAACCTTTTGCTGGCCGAACTCTATCGGAAATATAAAGAGAAAGGGTTGGAAATTTATCAGGTTTCTTTAGATGCCGATAACCATATCTGGAAAAACGCCGCTGTGAATTTGCCGTGGATCTGCGTTATTGATCCGCAATCCCTTTATTCGGACGTAGCAACGTTGTATAACGTTGCTGATATTCCTACTACATTCGTAATGAACAGAGAAGGAGAAATTGTTTTCCGAGTTGAGAATTATGTCGATCTTGAAAAAGAAGTGGTAAAATATTTGAAATAAGCAAAAACATCCCTATGTTATAAAACATACATATAAATTTGCCTTTCCAACAAAAGAATCCTAACTTTGCAAAGTATTAAATATTAACAAGTAAGAGTTCCGGTCAACCCCGACCGGAATTCTTTTTATTTTACTAATTACTTAAATTTAATCGTTCTTAATAATTAAAAAATTATGGCAGTAAGTTACATGACCAAAGAAGGATACAACAAGTTGCTCGAGGAGCTGAACTTTTTGGAATCCGAAAAACGCCCTGCGATAAGTAAGCAAATAGCCGAAGCCCGCGATAAGGGTGACCTTTCTGAGAATGCTGAATACGATGCAGCAAAAGAAGCCCAAGGTATACTGGAAGCAAAAATCGCCCAATTGAAAGGCCTTGTCTCTAATGCACGCCTGATTGATGAAAGCCAGATTTCAACCGAAAGCGTACAAATACTGAATAAGGTTACTATCAGGAATACTAAAAATAATCAGAAGATGACCTACATGCTGGTTTCGGAATCTGAAGCCGATCTAAAAGCCGGCAAGATCTCGATCAACACTCCTATAGGGAAAGGGTTGATGGGGAAAAAAGTAGGCGATATTGCAGAAATAAAAGTTCCTTCCGGATTAATGTCTTTTGAAATAATGGATATATCCCTATGAGCATTTTCAGTAAAATTATAGCTGGTGAAATCCCTTCCTACAAAATTGCAGAAGACGAAAACTTCTATTCTTTTTTAGACATTAACCCTTTAGCTAAAGGACATACATTGGTGGTGCCTAAAAAAGAAGTGGATTACATATTTGATCTGGATGACGACACACTCAGCAAAATGATGCTCTTTTCCAAAAAAGTAGCGAAAGCCATCGAGAAGGTAGTTGATTGTAAACGCATTGGTATTACTGTTATCGGATTGGAAGTGCCGCATGCACATATTCATCTGATCCCTATCACCAGCGAATCGGATATGTCTTTCAAAAACACCCGGAAGCAATTCTCATCACAAGAGTTTGAAGAGATAGCCTCTAAGATAAGGGAGGCTTTCGAATAACTTCACTGGAAAATATAATTATAAGGCGGATGTCATAATTAATTGGAAAGACATCCGCTTTTTATTTGTATTTCAGTTTTTCAGCAAACTGTATGGAAACATAATTGTCATACGAACCGCACACTTCTGCGGCAAATAATTTCGCTTTATCCACCAGGTTCTCCCATTCTCTCTCCGAAAGTTCATTTAGTTCAGGGAGTGATATATTTTTTTCCATCAAGCCATATACCAGCCCTGCATTGAAATTATCTCCTGCTCCGATGGTACTTACCGGAACAATGGGATTTACATCATAAATCATTTCGGAAGAAGGAGTTTTTATAAGTATTTCCTTTTCTCCCTGAGTTATGATCATTACCTTTCGATAAGGAGCTATATAAGATTTATAAACATCATCGGGACTCTGTCCGGGGAAAAGAACACTTAAATCTTCCCGGGAACATCTTATGATAGAGGCTAACCGGAAGTTTTCCATAACGTTCTCCAGGAGTGATTCTCTTTCTTTGGCATGCGGCTTTCTGAAATTAATATCGTAATAAATAACGGACTTCTTTTCTTTCGCTTTATATAAGAGCCCCAATACTTTTTTTCTCAGTAAAGGATTGACAGCAAAATAAGAACTTACTATCACAATATCATTTTCTTCCATATCCGGTAGTTCTATATCCAATCTATCGGAGGGAAAATTCTTATAGAAAGAGTATTCCGCATCTTTATTTTCATTTAGAAAAGCTATTGAGACGGGAGATTGACCTTTATCATAGAAATAAATATAATCTGTTATCAGATTGTTTTCTTCCATAAATTCTTTTACCAGATCTCCTATGCGGTCTTTCCCTAATTCGCTGATAAATAATGCAGGGATCCGACATCTGCCCAAAGAAATCATGCAGTTGAATGTTGATCCTCCCGGAACCGCTTTTTGCGGTTGTTTATCCCGGAAGAGAATATCCAGGATGGTCTCTCCTATACCGATTACTTTTCTCAATGTTACCCTTACTTTAACATAGATCGGGATACGGTTCCCAGATAACCGCCATGATGACGTTTGGCATAATCGGCGGCTGTAAAATTAATCTTTTTCATTGTATCGACGACCAAAAGATCGCCTATCACAGTCATCACTGTAGTAGAAGTGGTAGGTGTAAGACCTAACGCACAGACTTCTTTAGGGTTACCTGTGAGCAGGCAAACATTCGCACCTTTGGCCAAAGGACTATCAGGGTCGCTGGTAATTACAATAAATTTAATTCCCGGAACCAAATGTTGAGCCAGTTCAATCAGTTCTACAATTTCACGGGTCTTCCCCGAATTAGAGATCAGCAGCATAATATCATTTTCTCTCAAAATACCTAAATCGCCATGCTGAGCTTCGCTCGGATGAAGAAAATAAGCAGGTGTTCCTGTCGAGCTGAAAGTTGTTGCCATATTAGACGCAATTTGTCCTGCTTTTCCCATTCCGCTCATTACCAGTTTTCCTTTTTTACCATGAACATATTCCACAATTAAATCCGTAGCTTGTGAATAATTTTCACTCAATGGTATATTCAAAATCGCTTCCGCTTCTTCTTGTATTATTTTTCTTAAATCCTGAATCATACTTCAATTAAATTATTTTGCAAAGGTATTTATTTATACTTTTGTAAGCTTAAAAATAAAGATAAAAAATCTATGCAATACGAATCTTTTTCGCTGCCTAACGGTTTACGAATTATATATATGCCTTCCCATTCGCCTGTTTCTTACTGTGGCTTTGCTGTGAATGCCGGAACCCGGGATGAAGATCCCAACCAGTTCGGAATAGCACATTTTGTTGAACATATGTTATTTAAAGGTACGAAAAAAAGAAAATCCTGGCACATCCTCAACAGAATGGAAAGTGTAGGAGGCGAATTGAATGCTTATACTACCAAAGAAGAAACGTTTCTTTATTCCATATCTTTGCACGAAGATACGGAACGGGCTATCGAATTAATGGCCGACCTGATCTTTCAATCTCAATTTCCGGAAACCGAAATAGAAAAAGAAAAAGAAGTAGTCATCGATGAAATTAATTCTTATAAAGACAATCCTTCGGAGTTGATCTACGACGATTTCGAAAACATGCTGTTTAATGGAAATGAGATCGGTCATAATATACTGGGAGAAGAGGAAAGTATTATTAATTTCTCTTCCTCATCCTGCCAGTCTTTTGTCAGCCATTTTTATGTTCCGGAAAACATGATCTTTTTCTTTCACGGAAAAACTCCAAAAGAAAAGATATACCGGTTGACTCATAAGTATTTTTCGGTAAGTCAAGACAAGCAAATTTCTATCCGTCCACGCACTATTCCCCTATTTGTACCGTCGAAAAAAGAAACGGTCGACAAAAAACTCTTTCAGGCTCATGTAATGATCGGAGGAAGAGGATACAATTACCATAATAAAAAACGACTGGGTTTATACTTCCTCAACAATATATTAGGAGGTCCCGGCATGAACAGCAGGCTTAATATCTCACTACGGGAAAAAAACGGTCTGGTTTATACGGTGGAATCCGGCCTGACTTCTTACAGTGACACAGGCGTTTTCAATATATATTTCGGAACCGATCATGAATCTGTCAATAAATGTATCCGGCTCGTATATAAAGAATTGAAAAAAATGAGAGAAAACAAACTCACCACTTCTCAGTTTCATGCAGCTATGAAGCAAATAAAAGGACAGTTAGGTATATCCTGCGATCATAAAGAGAATGTCGCATTAAGTATGGGGAAAAGTTTCCTGCATTTTAATAAATACGATAGTTTACCGGAAGTCTACAAAAAATTAGACGCCCTAACTCCCGAACTCCTACTGGATATTGCCAACGAGATTTTCGACGAAAAACAATTATCCCACTTAATTTATCAGTAAACAGTCGCCAGTAAACAGTGAACAGTAATCCATTAGGAGTATTATCATAATATTCTCTTTACTATTGTCTCTTGCTTTCAATACTGTTATTGCTGCTCATTACTGTGTCATTTACTGGTGACTGTTAACTGCTCACTGTTTACTGGTGACTGATTATCGTTTTTTTACGATCAATGTGGAGGGCATATATTGCAAAGCCCGTTTCTGATTTTCCGAGACATCGAGCCAGGTTTCATAACTGATCAGCATGAAGTTCTGTTTAGACAATAGGTCAACAGGCATATTGGAAGAACGGATAAATACCGTTTGAGGATATGTATTCAGGAACTCACGGACTTTGGTTTCAGACAAACGATTTTTAATTATTTCATCTCCCAATTCAGAGATATAGATAGCAGCCTGATTCATAGATATGAGATTTTCCGCATATTCAAGCAGGAACACATCTTTTACATTTTTCAATATCAACATCACATCGGTTGCTTTTTCAAAATCCCTGTTTACAAATACTCCGACGGACGAATTGGAATCTTCAATAAACTGCCTGGTTTTATCTTTCAGCAAATCTCCGGGATAGAACCAGGACTGAGGCGCACCTAATTTCGAGAAATATTTTTTATAATAAGACTCATTGTATTTAGCAGCTTCCACATCTGTAGGCAAAGCCGACATAGCTATACCCGCACCGACCAGTAAGAAATCAAAATTCTCATGATTTACCATATTGACGATGTACTGTCCGGCGTTATTCGCTACATCGTAGCGGGTTTCCAAGGGAATATTCAATTCTTCCGCTTGCCGAACAATAGGAGAAAAGTTAACCGTTTCAAAATTTTCGGTATGAATAGGATTAACGTCCGTACCCATAGTCAGATGTAATGCTGTAATATCCAGTTTCTTTTTTCCCCGGGAAAAGATCTGATGAGCGACTTCCAGCATCACTTTGCCATTGCTTGCCCTACCAAAAGAAATTAACAGCTTAAAATTGTCATTTTCTTTCCGAGGTGTTATCTGTTCTTTCTTTTTGTAAATCCATTCAATGAAGGATAGTAAAGGACCCGTCATGAACGTGGTTACCAATGTCATCAGAACTAGCATTGCAAAAACAGAAGGAGATAAGATTTTCATTTCATAACCAATCGTCAACACGATCAATTCCATCAGTCCCCGTGTATTCATTAAAGCCCCCATCAACCAACTGTTTTTCCAGGTTTCTCCTGCAAAACGCGCCGGAACGGCAGTACCGACAACTTTTCCGAAGACAGCCATCAGGATAAACATACCGCACACTATCCATTCTTCCGGAGTACTTATCAACCCTATCTGAGTCTTTAATCCCGTAGATACGAAAAAAAGAGGGAGGAAAATAGATAAAGCGACATCTTCTACCTTCTCCGTCAATATTTTTCGGAATTGTACGTGAGAAGGCATAATAACACCAGCCATAAATGCACCGAACAAAGCATGAATACCCAGAATCTCAGTGGCATAAGAACATGCGATCAGGATAAAAAACATGAATGCGACAATGGTCTTGTTAACTACCTCTTTGTTGTGGTAAATATTCCCTATAATGTTTAAAAAAGGTCGTAAAACGAAGAACATAAAAAGTAAAAATACGGCGCTGAAAAGGATGGTATACAAAGCTCCTATAAACGTTCCCGTTTGCGCTATCGCTATAACCACAGCCAACAAGCACCAAGCGGTAACATCCCCGTTGGCTGCACTGGCAAGAGATAAAATACCCAAATGAGATTTTGTCAATCCTTTTTCCTGTATAATACGAGCCAATACAGGAAAAGCTGTTATACTCATAGAAATACCTATGAACAATGCATACGAAAGAAAAGGCGTCAGATGCGAAGCATAGGTAGGATAAGTCCAGTAAGCGGCAATTATTCCACATAAAAAAGGAAATACAATGCCGGCATGACTTATAAGTATGGTTTCATTTAATCTTCTTTTTACTTCCCGGATATCCAACTCCATACCAATTACGAACATAAAGAATATGAGTCCTATCTGGCTTAAAATATTAATATTACCCAACGATTCGGGAGCAAAGAGAAAAGCCGAGACTTCCGGAAAGAAATAGCCTAACAAAGAAGGGCCCAAGACAATTCCCGCTACGATTTCCCCGACCACAGAAGGCTGGCCTATCTTTACAAATAAATAACCAAAAATACGGGCGGTAAAAAGAATAGCAATGACTTGTAATAAAAGCATTGCTACAGGGGTATGGATATTATAATGTATGGAATTCGTAAAAATAGAAAAACCATCCTTAAGAAAGTGGGAATGGTTTTCCGTATGCACTATTTCAGGAAAAGAGGTTTCAAAACGACTTCCCAACTGGATAACAGCGTACATGCCTATGCCACATACAAGCAACATAACCAGATAGAAAGATAAATTTTTGATACCCTGACTCATAGTATTCTTTTTGCAAAATTACTCTTTTTTTTGAAAACTTATCCCCAAATCAATAAACAGTGAACAGTAAACAGTGAAACAGTCACCAATGAATAGTGGAGTTTTTGATGGTAAAATCGCGGAGAGTATCTACCCCTCGTTGCGAAGAGTATTGACACCTGTTCGCGAAGAGTATCTCGACGGGTTAGCGGAGAGTATTAACACCCCGTCGCG
>JAJBTS010000335.1 GCA_020860885.1 Bacteroidales bacterium | reverse complement strand
AACAGCCTACCTGAAAATTTAAGCTTTTTCTACATTAGAAAATGAAGAAATTAAAGAAAATAAGAGTTTCGTTATTAGGTAAAGTTGTTATTGCTATTGCTTTGGGTATAATTTTAGGTCAGTTTTTACCGGATTCAATAGCTCGTATCTTTGTGACTTTTAATTCTCTTTTCGGAAATTTCCTCTCATTTTCAATCCCTCTTATTATTTTAGCATTGGTTGCTCCAGCTATTGGAGACTTGGGTAAAGGTGCGGGAAAACTCCTTGCTATTACAGCTTTAATTGCTTACGGATCCACACTATTCTCCGGTTTTTTTACTTATTTCTCAGGAGCCGCTATCTTTCCGCATATCTTGTCTCCGGATATGGAAATGGCATCGGTTGATAATCCGGAACAGTTCATGCTTACGCCTTATTTTACCATAGCCATGCCTCCTTTAATGGATGTTATGACGGCTTTGATCTTATCGTTTGTTATAGGATTGGGTATTTCGAATATTTCAGGAACTACCCTCAAGAATTTCTTTGTGGATTTCCGGGACATAATCAGTAAGTTGATCGAATCGGTGATTATCTTTTTGCTTCCTATCCATATTTTCGGAATTTTCTTAAATATGGCTGTCAGCGGACATGTAATGGGTATTCTGGTTATGTTCCTGAAAGTCATAGTGGTGATATTTGTCTTGCATGTAGTATTGCTGTTGATTCAGTTTTCTATTGCGGGAGCTATCGGAAAGAAAAATCCTTTTGTTTTATTAAAGAATATGCTGACAGCTTATGCTACCGCTTTAGGAACTCAGTCGTCCGCAGCTACTATTCCGGTAACATTGAAACAAAGCATAAAGAATGGAGTCCGGGAGAATATTGCTGTATTTGTTATCCCTCTCTGTGCAACGATTCATTTGTCGGGAAGTACCATGAAGATAGTTGCGTGTGCGATGGCAATCATGTTTATGACCGGACAACCTGTTACCTTAGGACTTTTTGCCGGATTTATTATGATGCTGGGAATTATGATGATCGCAGCGCCGGGAGTACCCGGGGGAGCCATCATGGCAGCTTTGGCTGTTTTACAAAGTATGTTGGGTTTCGATGAAACCTTACAGGCCATCATGATTGCTTTATACATTGCTATGGATAGTTTCGGTACCGCATGCAATGTAACGGGCGATGGCGCTATTGCCATAGTAGTGGATAAAATAGCCGGGAAAAAAGCTTCTGATTCTCAGACTAACGAGGGCAAACCGCATGACCCGGAGTCGGAACATACGGAGTCCGTGGACGACGTATAATTTCTTTTCTTAAAATCAATAAAACTTCCGATTTTTTATCAGCAATAAGTTATGGGATAATTCAAAATGAGTGGTGGTTATAGAATTTTTATAACGTACGCTACTTTGTTTTGGTATATCCATCTAAATATTCATAAACAAAATAATTGGAATCTTTGTTAATGATTATATCTGTTCTTATAGAATATAGATAGGAAGAATGCCATCAGCACCTATATTGTACTGAAAAATATAGACGGAGTTATTTTAGTATTGTACTGCAATTTAATCAGGAAAAAGATTAGTATCCACCTTAAAAAAACAAAATGAAAAAAGGAAGGTTAGAAGCTTTTAGTGATGCTGTATTAGCTATTATTCTTACCATTATGGTTTTGGAGATGAAAGCTCCGGAAGATACGACTATTGCTTCTTTGCTGCCTATTATTCCTGTTTTCCTGAGTTATGTATTAAGTTTTATATATATAGCCATTTATTGGATCAATCATCATCATCTTTTTCAGATCACCGAAAATGTGAGTACATCGGTTTTGTGGGCCAATATGCATTTATTGTTTTGGCTGTCTCTTATACCTTTTACTACCAGTTGGATGGGGGAAAATCATCTGGAGGCTATTCCTGTCGCTTTTTATGGAGGTGTATTATTAATGAGCGCTGTTGCTTACCGTATTTTAGAATTAACTCTCGTGAGGCTAAATAAAAATGAGGAAGTCGTTATAAATATATTCGGACAAGGCAGAAAAGAAAAAATTTCTTTGGTAATTTATTTTATAGCCATACCTCTGGCTTTTGTCCATATAGCAATTTCTATCGTGTGCTATATTGTAGTTACACTTCTGTGGATTTTACCCAATCGGGAAGTAGAGAAAGGATTTGTAAATCGTAAAATAGAAGAATAACAACTATGTCGAAAAAATTTTATCTCAAAAAAATAAAACATACTGTACTGTATTTAGTTTCTGTAGGAATCATTGTATGGGCTTATTATTCCAATGTACAATACAATGAAAGTCAGGGAATCGATGCTCTTTCGGGAGCTACACAAACGGAGAACCAATAACAAGAAGAGCTATGATGCAGATTGAGTCACATAAAAGTAAAACCAAAGGAAAGGACATTCTTTCTGTGGTAGATCCGGAGTTATTTAAAATAACTCTGGCAGAGAAATTCGGCAGTAAACCGAAACCCATAGTGCAGATAGGTGAGACTGTGAAGAAATATCAGATGATAGCCAGGTCCGAAGAAGGTTATCTGGCTCCAGCCTATGCACCCGTTTCCGGAGTTATCGAAAAGATAGAGAAATCCCGACAATTGGATGATAGCGAGGCCTTGACAATTTTTCTTCGTAACGATAGAAAAGATATAAGTGTCGAAGATCCATTATCTTCACAAGATGCCCGTGATCCGGAGAGTATTCGTAAAATAATTGAAAAAGCAGGTATTGTAGGGATGGGAGGAGCTGAGTTTCCTGCAGCTTTGAAGTATGATCTCGACGGGAAAAAAGTGGATACTTTTATTATCAATGGCGCGGAATGTGAGCCTTATCTCACTTCGGATTATTCTTTAATGAAACGGTCGGCCGCGGAAATCCTGGAAGGGATCCATATCATAGATAAAATTCTGAATGCAGATAAAATAGTATTGGCGATTGAAAAGCATAACGAAGACTTGAAAGAGGTTTTTGACCCGCTTTTGGAAAAAGAAATTTATAAAAAAATATCCATAGAGATAGTTCCTGACGAATATCCTCAGGGAGGAGAATTGCAATTGACTAAAACTATTACAGGGATAGAAATTGCAAATGGTGATGTTCCGTTGGAAAAAGGAGTAATCGTGAGTAATGTTGGGACTGTTTATGCGGTTTATGAAGCGGTTGTAAAAAATAAGCCGGTCATTGAACGGGTTATTACTCTCTCAGGAGAGAGTGTAAGGTCTCCGGGAAACTATGTGGTAAAAATAGGTACTCCCGTAGAACATATCCTGGAAAATCTCTCTATTAATGTGGAAAATAAGATCCTTGTATCCGGAGGCCCTATGATGAGCCCTCATCTTCGTAATGTGTCGGCTCCTATCAACAAAGGAACTTTGGGTATCCTGGTTTTACCTAAGGAAAATATAAACCGTTTGAATTGCATCTGGTGCGGCTATTGCGTAGACGTATGTCCGATGTATTTAATGCCGATGAAGTACGATCAGTTCTACAGGCAAAGGGATTATAAAAAAATGGAAGCTTACAATATTGAAGATTGTATTGAATGTGCTTCCTGCGAGTACATTTGTCCGAGTAATGTTCCTCTGATGGAAAGTATTTTGAATGGAAAAAATAAATTAAAAAATTAAAAGGATGCAACTCATTAGAAAACAATACAATCCGTTTATCAGGAAGAATGATTCGACAACGCTCGTAATGAGTGATGTGATGATAGCTCTTCTTCCTTCTATACTGATCACGTGGCTGGCTTTTGGCTTTGCTCCGCTGGTCGTTATCCTGGTTTCGGTAGGAACTGCTTTGCTGGCCGAATATTTATTTGATCTTATCTTTCGGAAATCCACATCTTCATTAGGAGATGGTTCAGCTATTGTAACAGGTATTCTTCTGGCTTTGACTATAGGCCCTTTTACTCCTCTTCCCATAGTTGCCGTAGGCGCTTTTTTTGCGGTCGTTTTCGGGAAAATGTTATGGGGAGGTCTGGGTCGTAATACCTTTAATCCTGCGCTTATAGGACGGGAATTTATGGTGGTTCTTTTTCCTGCTGTCATGAATTCATCGGCTATCTTTAATAATCCGGAATATGTCCGGGGCGGAGAACTAAATGTTTTTAATAATGAATTCTGGGATTCCTTGGTTTTTCATCCGATCGGTGCAATGGGAGAGTATTCCCCTTTGCTCCTGGTAATAGGAGGATTGTATCTTTTACTGCGAAGACGAATATCCTGGCACATCCCTTTAGCCCTGTGGATATCTTTTTCTCTTATGCTTTTTTTCTTCCGGGATCACAATATTTTGTTTAACATCGGAGGAGTACTGTTGGGTACAATATATATGGCTACCGACATGCCGACCAGCTCCTCCACTCATGCGGGAAAAATTTATTTCGGGGCTATGGTCGGAGTAGTGGCGCTTTTGTGCCTTCTCTTTGGTGCTACCCGGGGATATCTCTCTTATGTAATCCTACTCCTGAATGCTTTTGTAATTCCCATTAACTGGATCTTCCGTCCACGGACATGGGGGAAAGATGTAAACTGGGGAAAAAGAGCAGTACAAGCGGTATTGCTGACAATAGGAATAATAGCGGCAACCTTTGCGATACTCTGGCTGCATCATGCGGAAGGAATGTTGTATGTAATGTTATTCTATGCACTTTATACTATAGTACGTTTTGTTTTATCCAATGAAAATGATCCCTGGGGGAAATTAAGAAAGATAAAAAGGAACTTGCAATAAATAATAATATAATATACGATGATATGAACAGTTATGCCGTTGGCTATTTCAAATAGCAATCGTCGTTATCTACGATGTATTTATCTGTCCATAGTTTTTCTTTCGACAAATAACCCATATTATTTTCCCAATCAATGAAAAATTCCAGTATGTACTCTTGTTTATCGGAACCAAGAGTATAATAAAATGTAACATCCTTATAGCTGTTCCCCCAATAATTGTCTCCACTGGCAGAGATACCGCACTCCTCAAGATTAAAAGGCAAGCGGTTATGTTCAATGCGGAATTGTTCTATAATCTCTACCAGTTCATTTCCCTTCTTAATTCTACGGTCGATAAAAGTAGTGTGCATCCAATACAAATATCCGATTGTCATTAATAAAACCGTAATAACGATAAAGATTATTTTCTGCCAACGTTTCATAACACTATGATTTTAAAATCTATAGCAAATATAGGGAAAAGAGCCGTTCAATATGCATAATGTGAATGGCTCTTTTATTAATTTTCAATGAGGTGAGATATTAAAATATAGATTCCTGTTTTTTTGGGTAGGGTTGTACGGGTTGAAAAACCGACCACAAGCCAGAACCAGAATTGAACTTTTAGGAGTCAAAATTCCATAAAACTCATTAACATTAGCTAGAAAGGAGGGTGTATTTACCTAAAATAGGGGATTGTACTCCACTTATTTTTTGTGGAATTTTGCATTTCAAAAATTTAGGTTAAAATTTAAATACAAACAATTGAAAACACTTTTTCAAAAAGCAGGTATACTTATTTTATTACTGACTTGTACACTCTCTGCTTATTCATCACCTAAAGCGAAAATAACGGGAAAAGTAATTACGCCGGATCAGAAAGCTGTAGATTATGCAACCGTTTATCTGAAAGATACAGAATATGGATCTTCTACTAACTCCGAAGGGATTTATCTGATTAATGCTCCTGAAGGAAAGTACACTTTGGTGGTATCTTCTATAGGATATAAGAAAATCGAGACTCCTGTTGTACTTACAATAGGAAAAGAGGAAATTTTGGATTTGGAGCTTACTCCATTGGAGACAAATTTAAAAGAAGTTGTAGTTCAGACAAATGCAGTAAAACAAGTAAAAGAATCTGCTTTTAATGTCATTGCTATTGATGCGAAAAGTTTACACAATACGACACTCGATCTGGCAGGCACTTTAGCTAAAGTACCCGGCGTAAAACTTCGTGAAGCGGGTGGTGTCGGTTCGGATATGCGTTTTTCTTTGGATGGATTTAGTGGCAAGCACGTTAAGTTTTTTATTGATGGAGTTCCTCAGGAAGGCGTGGGGGCATCGTTTGGAATTAATAATATCCCTATCAATTATGCGGATCGCATAGAAGTGTATAGAGGAGTTGTTCCTGTCGGTTTCGGGGCGGATGCTATAGGGGGTGTCGTGAATATCGTTACTGCAGGAAAAGGGCAGCGGACTTTTGTAGATGCTTCTTATTCTTTTGGTTCGTTCAATACTCACAGGTCTTATGTCAATGTAGGCCATACTACGAAACAAGGTTTATTTTTTGAATTAAACGCTTATCAGAACTATTCGGATAATAATTACTGGATACATACTCCGGTTAAAGATCTGGAAACCGGAGCAATAAGTAAGTCGACCATTGAAAAGGTAAAGCGTTTTCATGACAATTATCACAACGAAACAGTGATATTCAAAGTGGGGCTTGTCGGTAAGAGTTTTGCCGATCGTCTGATGCTGGGGATTAATTTATCTCAATACGATAAGGAGATACAGAACGGAGTACGGCAGGAGATTGTTTTCGGAGAAAAAAGTCGAAACGGATATTCCATAATGCCTTCTTTGGTCTATAAAAAGAGAAATCTGTTTACAGATGGGCTGAATGTAACTCTTACTGCGAATTACAATCGTAATATGACTCATAACGTAGATACATCTGCTTATTCTTTTAATTGGCGGGGGGAATCTATATATAATAATGGAAGTTTGGGAGAACAGAGCTACCAAAATTCTAAGAATGATGCTGATAACTGGAATACTACTTTCAATGCTCAGTATTGGTTAAGTGAGATGCATAGTTTTACCTTGAATCATGTTTTAACGGCTAATAACCGTTCCACACGGGGAAATTCCGAGACTTCTTCCCACACCAGTACATACGATAAAACATCCAGAAAGAATATTACCGGACTTTCTTATTTGTTTAATTATAATCAAATCTGGAATGTATCTGCCTTTGGTAAATACTACAATCAATACAACAATGGTCCCAGGCGGGAAAGTGCGAGTAGCTATAATTATATCCTATTTTCTGAAGAAGTGGGTAACTGGGGCTATGGAGTTGCCGGAACTTATTTCTTCTTAAAAGATTTTCAGGCGAAACTTTCGTATGAAAAAGCTTACCGCCTGCCTACTTCGGAAGAATTGTTCGGCGACGATGATATGGAGTTGGGTGCTGTGGGATTAAAACCGGAGAGTAGCAACAATATGAATGTTAATTTGTCGTATTCGAAAACGATTAATAATAACCATTCTATTTATATAGAAGGAGCATTCCTCTATCGTTATACCAAAGATTATATTCGTCGTACGACGGATTCCTATAGCGGAGGAAAGTATTATGCTTCTCATGAAAATTATGGAAAAGTTAGGACTGTAGGTTTCAGTTCGGAAGTGAGGTATAATTATTCTAATAAACTTTCTATCGGAGGAAATATTACAAGTCAGAACATTCGTGACGACGAAGAATTTGATGCAAATCAATCACAGAAGATTAACGAAGCTTATAAAGCTCGTATTCCAAACATACCTTATTTTTTCTCCAATATGGATGCCTCTTATTATTTTCACGATTTCATGGGTAAAGGCAATATCCTTACTATAACTTACGGTAATTTGTATGTACATGAATTTCCGCTTTTTATAGAAAAGAATGGAGACAAAGAAACGAAAATGAGAGTGCCCGACCAATTCTCGCACGATATTAGTTTGACGTATAGTGTTAAAAATGGTCGTTATAACTTTTCTTTGGAATGCCGGAACTTCACGGATGAAAGACTGTATGATAATTTTAGTCTTGAGAAACCGGGAAGAGCATTTTATGGAAAAGTAAGATATTTCTTTGGAAGATGATCTTCCAATATGAAAATTACATACAACAATTAAATAATAAGAAATGAAAAAGAAAAATTTATTCGCTTTTTTAATGGCATGTGTATTTATCTCAGTATTTACTGCCTGTGATGATGACGATGAATTGGGGGGAGGCAATGACGGTAATGGTGATGATAAAATAGAAGTAGAACAATATGTAATTGCTGCAGCAAGTAAAGAAGCTGTGTATTTGTTGCAAACAGATAATCTGGATACGGATAATCTTACTATTGAGGGTGCGGGTATTGAAGCTGAATCCTCAACAGCCTGGGTCTTTCACAGCAATAAGTATGCTTATCGTTTAATGTACAATCAGGGTAGTGCAGGTACAGGTTCATCCTATGAATTAAATGACCAGGGAAAATTAAAGGAACGTGATATCCTTTTTGAAATAAGAAATCGCTTTACTACGTATGGTCCTTTTGGTAAATATATAATTACAGCGGCTTCGGGAGCAACCGATAATTTCGATGCCGAAGATACAGGAAGAGAATATCCGAAATATGGAGTAACTTTTACTTATCTGGATGTGGAAGCTCAGACGTTAGCTACCAAGACTGTTGTAACAGAAAATATGGTAGATGACAACGGCGAGTATTATACGGTTTCCGGAATTGTAGATGTAAATGGTAAACTGTTTACGGCTCTTTGTCCTCAGGGATATAGTAAATATGGTATCTGGAAAGGTCATGAAGATATTGAAACTGGTTTTATCACGGAAGATGGTGTGATTTCCGCCACTTTGCATCCGAATAAAGTGTGGGTAGCCATCTACAATGGTACTGATTTCGAGAATCCGAAAATAATTAAAGACGACCGTATTAGTTTTGCAACTTCTCGTTACAGATCCCAATTTTATCAGACCATTGTTCCTGATGCAACAGGAAATGTATATGTTTTCTCCGCAAGTAACGCAAGAACGTATGAAGGGGCGCAAAAAACAGATAAACCTTCCGGAGTAGTACGTATAAATGCTGGAACTGAAGAGTTTGATCAGGATTATTACTGTAATATTGAAGAAGTGTCTGGAGGTTACCCTCTATTCAAAGTATGGCATATTTCTGAAGATTATTATTTGTTACAAATGTATGCACAGCAGGATTATGAGAGTACATCTAATGCAGATACCAGAAGACTGGCTATTTTTAAAGCCGCAACGAAAGATTTCCAATGGGTAGATGCAGGTCTTCCCAGCAAAGGCGTGATTACCAGCTTTGGTAGTTCTCCGTACTTTGAAAATGGACGGGCTTATATGCCGGTTGTAACAACCGATGGGGCACAGCCTACCATATATATTATTGATCCGGCTACTGCTACGGCAACAAGAGGTATTACAATAACTTCGAATAGTATAAGTGCAATTGGTAAATTGCGTAATTACTAATAATAAACATAACATTTATCCAAAGGGATGTGTCGTTTGGCTCATCCCTTTTTTAAAAGTAAAATGAAAAAAATATTTCATAAACTGCATTTATGGCTTTCGATACCCTTCGGGCTTCTGATCTCTGTTATCTGTTTGTCCGGAGCTGCTTTAGTCTTCGAAAATGAGATCATGGAACTTTGTTATCCGGACCGGTATTTTGTGAAGGAAATGAAAGAAAAGCCTCTACCCATAGTTGAACTGTTGGAGAATGTATCGGAAACTTTACCGGATAGTGTTTCTGTTACTAATGTCAGTATATCTCCGGATCCGGAAAGGCTTTATCAAGTCGGACTTTCCAAACCCAGAAGAGCATCGGTATATGTGGATCCCTACACCGGGGAAGTCCAACCGCGTTTTGAAAGGGCTGCTTTTTTTACTTTTATGTTCAGGACCCATCGCTGGCTGCTGGATACTATGAAACCGGATGGAGGAATTTTCTGGGGGAAAATGATTGTAGGTGTCAGCACGCTTCTTTTTGTTTTTATTATCATAACCGGAATAATATTATGGATTCCTAAATCTGTTAAAACTCTGAAGAGGAAATTAAAAATTTCTTTCCATAGAGGTTGGTGGAGGTTCTGGTACGATCTGCATGTGGTTGGAGGGATGTATATCGCTATTGTTTTACTGGCTTTGGCTCTTACCGGATTAACATGGTCTTTTCCTTGGTACAGAGCGGGATTTTATAAAGTCTTTGGAGTTGAACTTCAACAACAGTCTTCCGGACACGGTCAGAATCAGGGAAGAAATACCACTGCAGAGAGGAGTCGGGAACAGGAGCGTTCCGGTCAACAACAGAGAGAGGGAGAGGAAAGAAGGAGGGCAGAAAGTAGAGAGGGCAGAAGGGAACGTTCCACAGGTAATCCTCAGGAAGTAAACATTGAACAAGCAGTTCAAACATCTCCACCCCGCTTTTTCTACTGGCAACCGGTATACGAACAATTAAAGACAGAAAATCCGGAGTATAGCAAAATAACTATTTCGGATAATTCCGCTAATGTCTCTTTCAACCGGTTTGGGAATCAGCGCGCTTCCGATCGTTATACTTTTGATTCATCCACCGGAAAAATAACAGAGGTTAGCTTGTACAAGGATCAGGAAAAATCCAACCAGATACGCGGATGGATATATTCTGTCCATGTAGGCAATTGGGGCGGCTGGTTTACTCGTATAATCACTTTCATAGCTGCCGTATTGGGCGGTATCCTTCCTTTAACCGGATATTATTTCTGGATTAAAAAATCAAAGAGAAAAAGACGGAAAAAACAGTCATCAGTCACCAGTCACCAGTGACACAGTGATTAGTATTATCCTCTTTTTGCGGAGAGTATCTACCCTTCTTTGCGAAGAGTATTGACCCCTCTTTGCGAAGAGTATCTCGATGGCTTAGCGAAGAGTATTAACACCTCGTCGCGGTAAGTATCGCGACCCCTTCGCAATACTTACCGCGGGAGGGTTGCGAAGAGTATCTCGGAGGGGGTGTGATACTTACCGCAAAAAGGGAGCGATAAGTACTAAGGAAAGGTAGCAATATTTATCGCTATGAATAAGTAATATCTTGCTTATTGTTAACTGCTTAC
>JAJBTS010000275.1 GCA_020860885.1 Bacteroidales bacterium | reverse complement strand
CCGATATACATAGCAAATGGCTTACGCGAACTGCGGAAAATTATCCCAATCTAAATATTGTATGGCTTATTACAGGAGAGGGAGAAATGTATCATGAAGACAATACCAGACAAGAACCATTAAATGCCCTTTATAATTTCAAAAATATAAAAGACCACCCAGATGAAGAGAAAACTAATATATCAATATATAAATTGAATACAGAACTTTCCAAAGAAGAAAAACAATATATACCTATTTATAATATTGAAGCAACTGCTGGGCTCATTTCTATTTTCAACGGGAACAATGAAAGAATACCAGTCGACTTTGTTTCAGTTCCAAATGCGCCCAAATGCGACGGAGCAGTTTTTGTACGAGGCGATTCAATGTATCCTATCCTGAAAGCTGGGGATATTGTCTGCTATAAAATCCTACATAATATTTCTAATATACGCTTTGGTGAAATATACTTATTGGACATTGATGATGGCGATGATCAATACCTGACAATTAAATACGTACAGAAATCAGATCTCGGTAAGGATTATGTTAAATTGGTCAGTCAGAATTCTCATCATAGTCCTAAAGATGAATTATTGGCGAATATACGTGCCATTGCATTGGTTAAAATATCAATAAGATATAATAATTAGAAAATTACCCGGAAAAACTCTCACAATCAATTATGTGCGAACTGACTATTATACAGATCATAATAGAAAGATTTTTTAGCCAGCAATTCATGATGAGTACCTTGCTCAATAATATTTCCGTCTTTCATGACAAGAATATTATCCGCATCACGGATAGTAGATAAACGATGGGCAATTACAAAACTGGTATGTCCGTCCATAATACGTTTCATGGCTTTTTGTACCAATACCTCCGTACGTGTATCTACCGAAGAAGTAGCCTCATCAAGAATCATAATCTGCGGCTGTACAATTAACGCTCTGGCTATAGTAAGAAGTTGTTTTTGTCCTTGCGATATGTTGCTTCCTTCTTCATTGATTTCGGTATCATAACCTTGAGGTAAAGTACGTATGAAACCATCAGCATAAGCTAATTTAGCAGCCCGAACCACTTCTTCATCGGTAGCTCCCCGTTTTCCGAATGCTATATTTTCGCGTATAGTTCCTTTAAATAACCATGTATCCTGCAATACCATCCCAATCTGATGGTGCAAATCTTTCCGCCGCATACCACTGATATTGATATTATCTACATAGATAGCTCCTTTATCTACTTCGTAAAAGCGCATCAACAAATTTACCAATGTGGTTTTACCTGCTCCTGTCGGACCAACAATCGCTACCAGTTGTCCGGTTTGAACGTGCATAGAAACATCCTCGATTAACGGTTTTTCAGGAACATATCGGAAAGATACGTGATCAAAATCTACTTTCCCCTGAGGATTATCATTCACTAATGGCTTTTCAGGATCAGGAACCTGTTCTTTTTCATCGAGAACTTCAAAGACCCTTTCAGCTGCAGCAACGGTTGCCTGTAATACATTCACAATCTGTGAAACCTGTTGTATAGGGTGATTAAACTGGCGTGAATAGGTAATGAATGCCTGCACTGCTCCCAGTGAAATCCGTCCTGTAGCTGTTAGATAGCCACCTAAAACACAAATAGCAACATATGAAACGTTACTCATAAAATTCAAAATAGGGAATATCACAGATGTTACAAACTGGGCCTTCCATCCATGCTGATATAATCTATCATTGGTGCTCTGAAATTCTTCCACTGATTTTTCTTCATAATTGAAAGCTTTGATAACTGCATGTCCGCTATACATTTCTTCTACGTGTCCATTCAAATTACCTAACTCATAAGCTTGACCTGTAAAATATTTTTGAGACTTAGAAGCTATAACCTTAGTGACAAAGAAACTTAATGGCAAAGAAATAAAAGTGATTAAACTCATAAACGGACTGATAATTAGCATCATGACCGTAATTCCTATCAAAGTAAAAAGAGAGGTTATCAGTTGTACCAAACTCTGTTGCAAAGTTCCCGCAATCGTGTCAATATCATTGGTTACCCTGCTGAGTATCTCGCCATGAGTCTTGGTATCGTAAAAATTAAGTGGTAGTTTATGAAGTTTATCGCTTACATCATTTCTCATCTTTTGAATAATACGTTGAGAAATACCAGCCATCATATATTCCTGAATATAATTTAGAACAGAACTCAAAAAATATATTCCTAATAGGAAAAGAAGTATTCTGATTAGTAAATGAAAGTCAATTCCTCGTGGAATATTCCCTCCTATAGTATTTAAAGTTCCATCAAATAATACATCCACAGCCTGCCCAAGAATTTTAGGACCGAAGATTCCAAATACGGTACTTCCAATGGCAAAAAGAAACACCAGAATCAATCCTCCATAAAAAGGTTTCATGAAACGTAATAGTTTCATGATAGTACCTTTAAAGTCCCGGGATTTTTCGGATGCAGGAACGATAGGAGAACCTCCATGTCCTCCCGGCCTGATCTTATTCGACATATTTGTAATCTTAGCCATTTAACCTAATTCTTCGTCTGATAACTGAGAAAAAGCAATCTCTTTATACACTTCGTTTGTTTTTAACAATTCAGCATGAGTTCCTTCTCCTACCATTTTACCATTATCCATTACTAATATTTTATCAGCCGTCATAATGCTGCTGATGCGCTGCGCTACTATAATAACCGTAGCATTCCGGGTTTCTTTTGCCAGAGCTTCTCTTACTTTTGAATCGGTTTTAAAATCCAAAGCAGAAAAACTATCATCAAATAAATAAATCTGAGGTTTCCTAACTACCGCTCTTGCTATTGATAAACGCTGTTTCTGTCCACCTGAGAGATTGGTTCCTCCCTGAGCAACTTCCGTATTATATTTCAGAGGTAAATTCTGAATAAATTCCTCAGCTTGTGCAACTTTGCAGGCATGAATAATTTCTTCCTCAGAAGCATCCTGTTTACCCATACGAACGTTATCGTTGACAGTACCGGAAAAAACAGTGATCTTTTGAGGAACTATTCCTATTAAATTCCGCAATTCATGCTGTTTCATTTTGCGGATATCTACCCCATCGATTTCAATAACTCCGCTTTCAACATCGTAGTAACGGGGAATGAGATTCAGTAAAGAAGATTTTCCCGCTCCCGTTCCTCCAATAATAGCAACAGTCTGCCCCGGATAAGCAGTAAAAGAAACATCTTCTACTGCACAGTTTTCTGCATTATTAAATCTGAAAGATACATTTTGGAATTTTATAGCGCCGTTCATTTTTAAGTCCGGTTTTTCCGAGTATGCAGGATCTGTAATATCCGCCTGTAATTTAAAAACTTCACGAATCCTTTCTGCCGATGCAAAAGCGCGGGGTAACATTACAAACAACATCGTAATCATAGTCAGGGACATGAAAATTTGCGTTGCATATTGTATAAACGCCATCATATCTCCTACCATCAAATTTCCTTTATCAATACGGAATGAGGCAAAATAAATAATAGCAATAGTCAATAAGTTCATACATAAATTCATGCTGGGATTAAGAATAGCCATAATCCTATTTACACGAATCGAAGTATTTGTTAAATCTTCATTGGCTGCCGCAAATTTTTTCTTCTCAAAACCAATCCTACTGAAAGCACGTATAATTCGTATACCTACCAAAGTTTCCCGTATTACGAGGTTTAATTGATCAATTTTCTTCTGTACTGCACGAAACAACGGTACGGCTTTAACCATAATCAGATATATAATCCCGGCTATAAACGGCAATATTCCAAGCAACAGTAAAGATAAATTACCATCTTTCTGTACAGCCATGATTATACCTCCTATACACATAATTGGAGCCCGCATCATCATACGCAATACCATAAAAGTAGTTTGCTGTATCTGTTGAACATCGTTGGTGGTACGGGTTATTAAAGAAGAAGTTCCGACCTGATCGAATTCAGCCAAAGAAAAATTGGAAATATGTTGAAACAAAGACTTTCGTAAATCCCGCCCTACCCCTAGAGCTGTTCTAGAGGCAAAATAGCCTGCACTAATAGCACAAATTATTCCTACAAAGGCGACAATAAGCATGATAATTCCTGTATGAAGGATCATGTTTGTATTTCCCTTTGCAATACCATTGTCTACAATATCAGCCATATAATTAGGCAACAGAAGATCTGCAATGACCTGACCAAAAGTCAATACAACGATAATAAGGATTGTCAACCAAAAAGGTTTAATGAAATCTCTGATCTGCATAATGAGTTACAAAAATAATATTTAATTGACTCAATAGCCTGATTATGTAACAGAAAATTTCCTGTTTTGTTTTTTCTTCTAAAATATTTACCTTTGTCAGCCTAAATTCTTTATCACAAATAATTAAATATTTATCACATACTTATGGCAAGTACCTCAGATTTTAAGAATGGAATGTGTATTGACCTGGAGGGGCAATACTTCTATATAGTGGAATTTCTTCATGTAAAACCAGGAAAAGGACCTGCTTTCGTGAGAACAAAGCTTAAAAATGTAACTACCGGTCGCGTAATTGATAAAACTTTCAATTCAGGAGTAAAGGTTGATGAAGTTCGTATTGAAAGAAGACCTTATCAATTTCTTTATCAAGACGATATGGGTTACAATTTTATGAATCAGGAAACTTATGAACAAGTTTCTATTCAAAAAGACCTTATCAACGGTGTTGACTTCCTGAAAGAAGGCGATATTGCCGAAGTAGTTGTACATGCAGCAACAGAAACCATTCTTTTTGCTGAGCTTCCGACTCATGTTGTATTGACCGTTACCTATACCGAACCCGGATTAAAAGGAGATACGGCAACCAATGCAACTAAACCGGCTACTCTTGAAACTGGTGCCACAATACGTGTTCCTCTGTTTATTAATGAAGGAGAAAAAATTAAAGTAGATACACGTGATGGCTCTTACGTAGAAAGAGCAAAAGAATAACTTCAGTTATCAGTTAACAGTTATCAGTCACCAGTAAAACAATTGATAACTGTTAACTGATTATTGTAACTAAAACCATTTTACCATGCCAAAACTATCTGTGAAAGAATGGTCTCCGGAAGACCAGCCTCGCGAGAAACTCCTTCTTAAAGGAGTTAGCGCGTTAAGTGATGCCGAACTTCTAGCTATCCTGATCGGTTCGGGGAATACAGAAGAATCTGTAGTACAATTGTCTCAGAGAATACTTCAATCTGTAGACAATAATTTAAATAAACTTGGAAAACTTTCAGTAAAAGATCTGATAAAGACCTTCAAAGGAATTGGAGAAGCGAAAGCTATATCTATTATAGCTGCTCTGGAGTTGGGAAAAAGAAGGAGATCTTCAGAAATAGTTAACCTTGGACAAATTCGTTATAGTAAAGATATCTATGACCTTTTTCATCCATTACTAGCAGATTTATACTATGAGGAATTCTGGGTATTGTTCCTCAATCGGTCAAATAAGATCATTGATAAAATTAAATTAAGCCAGGGAGGAATTTCTGAAACAGTAGTCGACAACCGTATTATTTACAAAGAAGCTCTCTCTCGCCTTTGTACCAGTGTTGTTATTTGTCATAACCATCCGTCAGGCAATAAGAATCCAAGCAGACAAGATGAAATCCTTACTCAAAAACTAAAAGAAGGGTTGAAACTATTGGATATCCATTTAATAGATCATATTATTGTCTGCGAAAGTGTTTATTATTCTTTTGCAGATGAGGGCAAGTTGTAATAATAGATTTTGCTTGTAAAATAAAGCTTTTAAGGAATATATTAACAAAAAATATTGATTTGTACTACCTAATTTTAATTATGTTTCCTATCTTTGCCGCAAATTGCACCTCTTTAAGTGATTAAATCGCAACAAAATATAGTTAAAAGAAGAAATACAATTTAGCAAATAACATCTTAGGATGGATCGTATTTGCAATTGCAGCAACTACCTATTTACTTACAATAGAACCCACAGCAAGTTTTTGGGATTGTGGAGAATTTATAGCATCAGCATACAAATTAGAAGTAGGCCATCCACCCGGGGCCCCTATTTTTATGTTGATGGGTAATTTATTTTCTCACCTGGCATCAGAACCTTCTCAGGTTGCAATTATGCTAAATGCCATGTCTGCAATATTCAGTGCCTTAACTATATTATTTCTTTTCTGGACCATTACCTATCTTGCTAAAAAAATTGTAATCAAAGATAAAAATGCAGAAGTTACACTGGGACAAAAAATTGCTATTTTAGGCGCCGGTGCAGTAGGTGCTTTAGCCTACACGTTCTCTGATACCTTTTGGTTTTCAGCGGTAGAAGGAGAAGTATATGCTTTCTCTTCCTTAATGACAGCAGTCGTTTTCTGGCTCATTCTAAAATGGGACGATGTAGCCGATGAACCCCATTCCGACAGATGGCTTATTTTAATCGCTTACCTGATGGGGATTTCTATCGCAATCCACTTATTGAATCTACTTTGTATTCCTGCCATCGTATTGGTATATTATTTCAGAAGATATCCAAATCCAACCTGGAAAGGAGCTATCATTTCATTATTAATTTCATTCGGAATTCTTGCTGCTATACTATATGGTCTGGTTCAGGGACTTGTGGAAGTTGCCGGATGGTTTGAATTATTATTTGTAAATAGTTTTGGGCTCTCATACAATTCAGGAGTTATTTTCTACATCATCGTTCTTGTTGCCGTATTAATCTGGGCCATGTGGGAAACCATGCGTGAGAAACAAAATCCTGTAAGAACCAAATTTTCATTCATTCTGGCTATCACATTATTAGGAATACCGTTTATTGGAGATGGAATTTGGTTGGGCGTATTTCTTATCGCTTTATTAACAGCATTCCTTTTTATATACAAAAAAATTAATCCGGTAGTACTAAATACTATTTTAATTGGATTATTTGTAATTACTATAGGATATTCTTCTTATGCTGTAATTGTTATCCGCTCAATTGCAAACCCTCCTATGGACCAGAATTCTCCGGAAGATATATTTACATTAAGAACGTATTTGGCCCGTGAGCAGTACGGAGAAACTCCCTTATTCTACGGACGAACTTTTGCTTCTGAATTCAAATATGCTAAAGGAGCAGGACGAAATATAGAATTGGTAACTGAAGATCATGGCCCTATCTGGACTAAAATACCTAAAAGAGACCCTTCAGAGAAAGATAAATACTACGAATCAGGACGGAAAATAAGTCCCGTATATATTGACGAATTGAATATGTTATTCCCACGCATGCATAGTGATGACCCCCGTCATGTGCAGGCATATAAAGAATGGTCAAACTTCAAAGGGAAACGGGTAAGGGTTAATACACCCGCCGGAGGAAAAAATGTTCAAAAACCTACTTTCGGTGAAAATCTGAGATTCTTCTTCCAATACCAGGTTAACTTTATGTATTGGCGTTATTTCATGTGGAACTTTTCCGGAAGGCAAAATGATATTCAGGGACATGGTGAAGTTTCTAACGGAAACTGGATCACAGGTATTAAGTTTATTGATTCTATGATGGTCGGTCCGCAAGATAATCTTCCTAATAGCATAGCTAAAAATAAAGGACACAATAAATATTATATGTTGCCTTTATTACTGGGTATTTTAGGAATATTCCTGCAGGTTTATTCCGGAAAGAAAGGAACACAGCAATTCTGGGTCACCTTCTTCCTGTTCTTTATGACAGGCTTAGCTATTGTAGTATATCTGAATCAAACACCCTATCAACCACGTGAAAGGGACTATGCTTATGCAGGATCCTTCTATGCGTTCAGTATATGGATCGGATTAGGTACCATCGCTGTTATTAATGCGTTGAGGAAATATATTAAACTTCCTCCTACAGCTGCTGCTGCAGCTGGAACCGTTCTTTGCTTGTTGGTTCCTATCCAAATGGTTTCCCAAACCTGGGACGATCACGATCGTTCAGGCAGATACATCGCACGTGATTTCGGAATGAACTACTTAACAACCTGCGAACCAAACTCGATTATCTTCACAAATGGTGATAATGATACATTTCCACTATGGTATGCTCAGGAGGTAGAAGGATACCGTACAGATGTAAGAGTATGCAACCTGAGTTATCTGCAAACAGACTGGTATATTGACCAGATGAAACGTCAGGCTTATGAATCGGATCCTCTTCCTATAGAGTGGAAAAATTATGAATATGTGCAGGGAGTACATGATTATGCCTATGTCTTTGGTGAATATAATTATCCATGGGATGTTAGTAAAGTTTTAGACAGAGTCAAATCAGAAGACCCGAGAGATAAACGTATCAAAGGATATAGTATTGAAAGAGATAATATACCCACTTACCAGATTACTGTTCCCATTGATTCAACAGCAGTAGTGGAAGCCGGAATAGTTAAACCTGAAAATGCGGCATGGATTCCTCCTCATTTACTAGTTGATTTAGGAGAAATAAAAGATGAGAGCGGAAGACCTATAGAAGCACCTAAAGATGGCTTATACAAACACGAATTGATGATACTGGAAATGTTAAGAAACAATAGTGACTGGAGCCGTCCTATGTATTATGCCATTACTGTCGGAGCAGATCAGTATTTAAGATTAGATCCTTACTTCAGACAAGACGGAGTTGCTTATCGGATCATGCCTTTTGAAGCAATCAAATATCAACCGGTAGATACGGATGTGATGTACGACAACGTAATGAATAAATACAAATGGGGAAATATGGAACAACCGGGATTGTATCTGGATGAAAATTCTATAAGAATGGCAAAAACATTCCGGATGATCTTTGCCCGTTTAGCCGAAGAACTAGTGAATGAAGGTGATTTTGAAAGAGCCGAAAAAGCATTGGATTATTCTTTCCAGGTAATACCCGAATACAATGTCCCCTTCGATTACAGTGTAGGAGAACTAGCAAGATCCTATCATAGAATAGGAAAAACTGAAAAAGCGATTGAACTATATACTAAGCTGGCTGATGACCTGATTAAAAACCTGAACTGGTACAACCGGTTAAACAGAAAACAATATTCTTCCGTTTACCAGTCTGTATATAGAGATATGTTGTTTTTGGATAGTATCATACAATTTTTCCAGGAAAATGCACCTGAAAAAAATGATGATTATTATCCTACATTCTCACAAAGTTTACAGAAATTTCAAAGTCTTACAGGAAACAGCAGTGCGGGAGCGGGAGGAACCAATCAATAAGATATGCTGATAGAACGTCCTCCTTTGCTATACCGGGCGCTTTTTCCGGGCGCTCACTGGCGATTTAATACGAATGAGAAAGTTGTCTATTTAACTTTCGACGATGGTCCTATTCCGGAAGTAACTCCCTGGGTATTGGATTTGTTGGATAAATACCAAATCAAAGCTACTTTTTTTTGTGTGGCAGATAATGTACGGAAATATCCGGAAATTTATAAAGAAGTTCAGAAAAGAGGTCATATGACGGGTAATCATACCTACCATCATTTACAAGGCTTAAAAACCCTTTCAAAAAATTTCATTCAAGACGTTGAAAAAGCAAACGAATTAATTGATAGCAAATTATTCAGACCTCCCCACGGCCATATGCGGCTGCCTCAATTCTTCATTTTAAGAAAAAAGTATAAAATTATCATGTGGGATGTGGTAACCAGAGATTATAGCCGTCTTATGACGGGAGATAAGGTATTTGAGAATGTAAAAAAATATACGCGGAATGGATCCATCCTCGTATTCCATGATTCTCTTAAAGCTGAAGATAAAATGAAAATAGCTTTGCCTAAATCCATTGAGTGGCTATTAAGAGAAGGGTATACTTTCAAACGGATTGAATAAATATTTTAAGTCGAAATTCTATCGGCAAAAGCCAATTTAATTTGTCTTTATCGGGAAATGATTTAATTAATAATAATTTATTTTTCATTCTTAATTAATTTATGCGTTTCTCTGGAACAAAATTATATAGGAAAATACGTTATAGAAAAGGATTTGGAGTCCACTCCCCTTTTGTCTACAACTTAATTACTAAAGTAATTGAAGAAAAATCACCTTATTACATCTTTGAAGAGATAGAACAATTCAGGGCCAATCTCCTTTCCAGAAAAGACTATTATAGTAAAATTACTGCAAAAGAAGCACAACCCAGCAATTATGGAGCTTTTTTGTTTCGTTTGATGAACTTTCTTAAATGTCAAAGCGTTGTTCAGGTTGGATGTTCTACAGGAGTCATCAGCTTATATCTTGTTATGGCTTCAGGCGGTAAGACTTCCTGCTATTTGTTGGAAGAACGTCCTGGATTATTACAATTTGTCAGATATTTTTCTATGGCACAAAATTTTAACAACGTTCAGATTTTAGAGGGTGATTACAAAGAAAATAGCAAAAGAATAGTAGCTGAGAATGAAAGAGTTGACTTTATTTTAATGAATAATCTCCCAAAAACTATGAAGGCCGAAGAAGGAATGCTTTTATGCAAAGCTTTAGCCGGTAAAAATAGCATTATTATTCTTAATGATATCATTAAGAATAAAGAGATAAAAAAATTATGGATTAAGTTAAAAGAAGATACTCATACAAGAATGAGTGTAGATTTATACAGAGTAGGTCTCATTTTTTTCAACGAAAAACTACCTAAAAAACATTATAAAGGATATTTCAGTTATGGCAAAAAGCAAAATATATACAAGAAAAGGAGACGAAGGTTATACTTCACTGGTTGGAGGAAAGAGAGTACTCAAAACCAATACTCAGATTGAAGCTTATGGAACAGTTGACGAATTAAATTCTTTCATCGCCTGTTTGCTTGATGATATAGACAATCGGGAAGACAGGGAATTTCTTCTTAAAGCACAATATGACCTGTTTACTTTAGGTGCTTATCTTGCAACAGAAGGAAATGAAAGTAATTGCCATATCACTCAGTATGAC
>JAJBTS010000111.1 GCA_020860885.1 Bacteroidales bacterium | reverse complement strand
AAATAAAATTGTAAATATTAATGAGCGTAAAGCCCCTGTATCTTGAATAAAATAAGCAAATACGATAATAATTAAATTTGCGCCAATCAAAATCAATGTAGCTTGTGCATGATTCAATCCCATATTTAACAATACATGATGAATATGCCGGTTATCGGGAGAAAATGGAGGTTTATTATTTTTCAACCTCAAGAAAAACACCACAAGCATATCCATTAGAGGAATGGAAATAATACTAAATGCAATAGTATGGGGCATGGAAATATGCAAAACATTAAAATTTAAAGGATGCAACTGCATTACCCTTAAAGCAAAACAGGCAAACATAGTTCCTAAAAACAGAGCGCCTCCGCTTCCCATGAAAATACTAGAAGGATACCAGTTATAAATTAAGAAACCTATAAGAGCACCACATATCGAGACACACAACAGCGTCCATAACCATTCATCTGAAGAATTGAATATCAGGCCAAAACAAATTGCCCCCAGCAAGGATAAAGAGCCCAGCAAGCCATCGACCCCATCAATAAGGTTATAGGCATTTATACACCCTACGATAAATACTGAAGTTAAAACATAACTTGTAAATAATGAAATATCTGTTGTATGAAAGATTCCCCACAATGTTGTTATACGTATATACGTTATATAAATAATAAAAAATGCACAAACAAACTCAAAGCACACACGACTACGCGCAGATATTCCCTCCATATCATCTCTCACACCAATAAAAAATAAAAATATAGATATAGAAAATAATTTATCCGGACGTACTGTCTGTGTATAATCACTAAACGCAAAATACGACACCATGGTTGCAATAAAAACGGCAATGCCCCCTAAATTAGGAACCCTTTTTTTTATGAATCTTTCGTTCCTCGGACGGGTTATCACCCCATCCCTGATCTTTGGAAAAGCGTATAATTTTATAAGTAGCAAATGTACTAACGATTATACTTAAAAATAATGCAATAATTAAATTTAAACTCATAAAATCAGGATCTTTTTTTACGATATTCGTTAAAGTATATAAAGGGCATAGAAGAAATTATTAAACTACAACGTTTCATTTGCTTCTTTGGTTCGCTAAATATTCGATGTAACCATTCTATTTTAGAATGAATCATCCATTGTGGAGCTCTTTTTTTATCCCGAAGTCCGGAATGAAAATTAAATGCCGCCCCTACTCCAATCAGAATTCCCCTGTCCAAATGAGGCAATAAATAATGCATGAAAAATTCTTGCTTTGGCATTCCCAGAGAAACGAAAATAATATCCGGATTATCTTCTTTGATCTGTTCTGCGATCTGCTCATAATCAAAATCTTTCACTTCCCGAAAAGGCAATGAAGAAAAAAGCATGGATTGAATCTCCGGGTCAACGGAAGAAAGACGTTGTTGTAAAGCAGTCAAAATATCCCGGGAAGACCCTAAAAACATCATCTTATACTTCTTTAAGCTCACAATATCCATGAGTAAATCGCTACCGCAATATTGTTCTCTCCGGATATTATATAAGGATTTCAAATACAAAGGTACCCAACCGCTATCACAAATGGTTAGTAAGGAATGATCCAAAATAGTTTTAAGTTCCGGATTTTTATGACTCATAGATAAAGTAACACCATCTGCAACACAAACATAACCTTTCTGATTAGATCTAATCACTTCACAGATCTTAGATTGAATATATTCTTTTCCAAACGTATAATGAATTCC
This sequence comes from Bacteroidales bacterium, assembly GCA_020860885.1. Classification (GTDB taxonomy): domain Bacteria; phylum Bacteroidota; class Bacteroidia; order Bacteroidales; family Azobacteroidaceae; genus Azobacteroides. The sequence goes on along the minus strand of JAJBTS010000111.1, from coordinate 9,245 downwards.
AAAGAATTTTTCCTTTTTCATTATAGAGTGATAACCTTAGTAAGCCGCAAAGTTAAGTATAAAAAACCGAAGTAATAAAAAAAAGTGCCTTAAATTGACTTTAAGACACTTTAAATTTTCAAAAAATGAACGGACTATTGTTGCTCTGAAAAGATTTTGTCCATCTTTTCATATTCTTCATTCATACCAAGACTATAATACATATTGCGTAATGCAAATACTGCTTCTTTATCTTCGGAATTCAACTCCAAAGCCTTTTGAAAGTAAGGAATTGATTCCTTAAAATAGCCATTCACTTCTTCAATCTCTTTATCGTATGCAGTCCTGTCTTCAATAGCATGTGCATTCGCTCTTTTCTCAACGCCAAGGTTGTAGTACAAACGTCCTAAATGAGACAATGCTTCTGCATTATCGGGATCAATTGCCAATGCTTTTTTTATAGTAGTTATTGCTTTATCAACATCTTTCTTATGTTCGTATACCAAGCCTAAAACATCATAAAGCTGAGGATTATCCGGAGTAACGTCTATAGCTTTTAGAATAAAATCTTCTGCTTCATCTATATTACCCTGAGCCAGATTAGCATTGATCAGGTTCAATAAATAATAAGATTCGTTAGGAAACTTATCCGCTCCTAATCTCAGGATTCTAAGATAATTAACCGTATCCTGCAAATGATGATACTGAGTAGCAAGCTGTTGATATATTTGATCTTCCATTATTCCATAATCTTTAATATCTTCAAATATCTCGATGGCAGCTTTCCGGTCAGGGATCATTATTGCAGCTAAACCCGCATAATACCTTACAGTTGTTTTAATCGTATCACCTTCAATAGTAGCCTCTGCCTGAAAAGGTTCGCCTTCAAACATAGCTAATTTAGGAATATCTCCGTATAACTTGAAGTTTTTAAATGTATTTTTAAAATCACCTTTATCGTAATAATAATTGGCTGCGTTGTAGTAATAAGGCCAGTTAGCCTGCATAATTGTTTTGATGTCTTTCCTGTATTTCGATTTTACACGTCCTTTTTCGTCTGGCAGCATATCCAAAGAATCAGACTTTATAAAATAAGGCAGGATACGGTCCAAGGCAGGATACATTTTATCACTATCGGGTTTTTCACCACTAAGTTCTTTAACTTTTTCCACATCAAACTGATCGTTTTCAATCATTCCGGCAACATACCATGTCTCTGCTTCATTTTGTGTTTGAGGATGGTTCAAAGCCTCCTGGATCAAGCTTCGCGCTACATCAAAGTTTTTGGCTTTTCTTTCGCTGTTGGCATCTTTCAGCGCTTTCTTCTGCGCGAAAGACGTACCTGCCGCTATAATACATAGTCCTACTATAAAAGCTAACTTTTTCATATTAAAATTAATTTATTGATTATAAATACAAAAATAAACAATTAATTATTACCCTCGTTTATTTCCATATTATTTTCATTATTTTTTTCTTCGCTTAGATTATTTTCACTATCCTCAGCATTAAGACTTTCCATCTCTTCAATATCATTTTCCGATAGTACTTTACATACAGAAGCGATCTCATCGTTTCTCTTTTCCAGATTGATCAATCTCACTCCTTGAGTAGCACGTCCTATGATATTCAAGTCGGAAACTTTAACGCGGATCGTTATTCCTGATTTATTAATAATCATCAGGTCATTGTCATCCGTTACACTCTTTATTCCGACCAGTAATCCTGTCTTTTCGGTGATATTTAAAGTTTTAACACCTTTTCCGCCTCTGTTTGTGATCCTATAGTCTTCTAATTTGGAACGCTTACCATATCCTTGTTCAGATACAACCAGGATACTTTCATTTTCTTTATCTTTGATACAGACCATACCGACTACTTCATCACCGGACGGATCCAATGTAATACCACGTACACCGGCTGCAGTACGTCCCATACTCCGAACGGTTGCTTCATTAAAGCGGATAGCACGACCTTTTTTGCTTGCAATAACTATTTCATTACGTCCATTGGTCATTCTTACTCCTATCACTTCATCGTCGTCATGTAGAGTAATAGCATTCACTCCATTCTGACGGGGACGGGAATAAGCTTCCAGAAGCGTTTTTTTAATCACACCTTTCTTTGTACAGAATAAAAGATAGTGAGACTCTACAAATTCCTTATCTGTCAACTTTTTAACACGAACAAAAGCATTTACCTTGTCGTCCGCATCAATATTCAGTAAATTCTGGATCGCCCGGCCTTTGGATGTTTTAGTACCTTCAGGGATTTGATAAACTTTCAGCCAATAGCACTTTCCTTTTTGAGTAAAGAACATCATCGTGGCGTGCATGCTGGCCGGATAAATATATTCCACAAAGTCTTCATCCCGTGTCTCCGAACCTTTTGCTCCCACTCCCCCTCTGTTTTGCGACCTGAATTCGGCTAAAGGAGTTCGTTTTATATATCCCATATGAGATATAGTGATAATCATTTCATCATCCGCATAAAAATCTTCCGGGTTCAGATCTTCAGTTGCATAAATGATTTCCGATTTCCTGTTGTCTCCAAATTTATTTTTCACTTCAACAAGCTCGTCTTTGATCACTTCCATCAGTTTATCCTGATTGGATAGTATTTCTTTCAAATAGGCAATCGTTTTTTGAAGTTCATCAAACTCAGCTCTCAGTTTATCCTGTTCCAGCCCCGTCAACTGACGCAATCTCATTTCCACAATTGCGCGTGATTGAATTTCCGAGAGGCTGAACTTTTCCATCAATCTTTCAATGGCCTGATTCGGATTGGAAGAAGAACGTATAATAGCTATTACTTCATCGATATTATCGGAAGCAATAATCAAACCTTCAACGATATGAGCCCTTTGTTCCGCTTTATTCAAATCATATTTGGTTCTGCGCAATACAACATCTACCCTATGATCCACAAAATGCCGGATCATGTCTTTCAGATTCAACATCAAAGGACGTCCGTTAACCAAAGCAATGTTGTTTACATTGAAAGAAGATTGCAGAGCTGTCAGTTTGTATAATTTATTCAGGATGACACTGGAATTAAAATCCTTTTTAACGTCAACGACAATACGCATTCCTTCGCGGTCCGATTCATCGTTAACATTGGAAATTCCTTCCAGTTTCTTCTCTCCTACCAAATCGGCAATATGCTTAATCAATTCCGCTTTATTTACCAGATAAGGTATTTCAGTAATAACAATTTTCTCTTTGTTGTTATGGACTTCTATTTCCGCTTTACCTCTTAAAATAATACGGCCTCTACCTGTCTTAAAAGCATCTTTTACACCCTGATAACCATATATATAAGCCCCTGTAGGGAAGTCCGGAGCTTTAATATACTCCATCAAATCCTCAACAGTAAGATCTCCACGGGCATCAATAAAAGCTACAATACCTTCGATACATTCCGATAAATTGTGAGGAGGCATATTCGTTGCCATTCCTACCGCAATACCGGAAGTTCCGTTCATTAACAATACAGGAATCCGTGTAGGGAGTACAGTAGGTTCTTTTAATGTATCATCGAAGTTGAGAGTCATATCAACCGTATCCTTGTCAATATCCCTCAACATTTCTTCTGCTAATTTACTCAGGCGTGCTTCTGTATAACGCATCGCCGCCGGCTCATCTCCGTCAACCGAGCCATAATTACCCTGTCCATCTACCAAAGGATACCGCAACGACCACTCCTGGGCCATACGTACCATTGCAAAATACACGGAGCTATCTCCGTGAGGGTGATATTTACCAAGAACTTCTCCAACGATTCTCGCCGATTTTTTATAGGGTTTATCCGAATGATTGCCCAATTCGTTCATTCCAAACAACACACGACGGTGCACAGGTTTAAAACCATCTCTAACATCAGGTAAAGCACGCGACACAATGACAGACATTGAGTAATCAATGTATGCCGATTTCATTTGCTCTTCAATATTAACCTGGATAATTCTATCTTGATTATCTGTCATTTAATATATAATTGGTTTAACATTACTTCTTCTATGATTTTTCTGTCTAAAAAATCATGCTAAATTACTATAAATTCTTGGAATATTAAAACATTTTTTGAAATCTTTCTGTTAGTTTTGCACTAGAATATGACATTTTAGACAGTATTTCGAAATGGCATAACATTTGACTTAAATATTATCGTAAAACGAAGGATATTTACATCAAAAAATATGAAAAAAAACTTTTCAAATAGTGTAAAGGAAATATTAATGTATAGCAGGGAAGAAGCCGGAAGATTGCACAATTCGAATGTGGGAATCGAGCATATCCTGTTAGGCATTTTACGGGATTCAAAGAATTCTGCCTCCACTATTATTCAACTATTAGGTGTAGATTCAACGGAGTTGAAATCGGCACTGGATCATGAAATGTATGAAGAAGGCAATTATATCTCAGAAAATCAATTAACGATAGATAAAAGCGTAGAAAACTTATTACGGTTAAGCCTGCTGGAATCTATTAGTCTGAATAGCTCGGAAACAGATACCGAACACGTTCTTCTGGCTATCCTGAAGAATACGGAATCGTTGGCTTCCCGTATACTGGGAGAGTATGATATAGATTATCATAAGGTTTACGACGCTATTCTTGATAGGAAAGAGATAACGGAAGATGAATTACCGAGAATGGGTGCTGAATTCGGCGACGAAGAAGATGAAGAAGAAGAAGATCAGTTTTCCAGCACAAGAAAGAAAGAAAGGCCGAGCCCTAAAAACTCAGATACTCCTGTTATCGACAGTTTTGGGACGGATCTGACAAAAGCTGCCGAAGAAAACAGGCTGGATCCTATTGTAGGCCGTGAAAAAGAGATTGAACGCCTGGCCCAGATATTAAGCCGGAGAAAGAAAAACAATCCGGTATTGATCGGAGAACCCGGAGTCGGTAAATCAGCCATTGTAGAAGGATTGGCGGCTCGTATCGTACAGAGAAAAGTTGCCCGTGTGTTATTCGACAAACGGGTAGTTAATCTGGATATGGCTTCTATTGTTGCAGGAACAAAATACCGCGGACAATTTGAAGAAAGGATTAAGGCCATATTAAATGAACTGTCGAAGAACCCGAACGTTATCCTTTTCATCGACGAAATACATACCATTGTCGGTGCCGGCGGCGCTACAGGATCCATGGATGCTGCAAATATGCTTAAACCGGCTTTGGCAAGGGGCGAAATACAATGTATCGGTGCTACCACCCTGGATGAGTACAGGAAGAATATCGAGAAAGACGGCGCTTTGGAACGTCGTTTCCAGAAAGTAATGGTAGATCCTACTACTGCAGAGGAAACCCACCAGATATTGGAAAACATTAAACCGAAGTACGAAGATCATCATAACGTTATCTATACGGAAGAAGCAATTGATCTGTGTGTGAAACTGACAGACCGCTATATCAGCGACCGCAATTTCCCGGATAAAGCCATCGATGCTTTGGATGAAGCAGGCTCCCGTACTCATATTTCTAATATAGTGGTGCCTAAAGCAATCGAAGAGCTGGAAGGCCAGATCGAAGAGACAAAACAGAACAAACTAAATGCCGTAAAATCTCAGAATTTCGAGTTAGCTGCCAGCTACCGCGATCAGGAAAGGCAACTGATGCTTAAACTGGAAGCCGCCCAGACTAAATGGGAGGAGGAATTGCAGGAAAACAAGCAGATAGTAGACGGTGATAAGGTGGCTGAAGTAGTCGCTATGATGTCCGGTGTGCCCGTTCAGCGTATCGCCAAAGCTGAAAATCAAAAGCTTATGGAAATGAACGACATCCTGAAAGCAAATGTTATCGGTCAAGACGATGCCGTACAGAAAATAGTGAAAGCGATCCAAAGAAACCGGATAGGATTGAAAGATCCGAATAAACCGATAGGCACATTCCTGTTTTTAGGACCTACAGGGGTCGGTAAGACACATCTGGCTAAGAAACTGGCGGAATTCTTATTCGATTCGACAGATACTCTGATCCGCATCGATATGTCGGAATACATGGAAAAGTTTACTGTATCCAGACTGATCGGAGCGCCTCCGGGATACGTAGGTTATGAAGAAGGCGGACAGCTTACGGAAAAAGTACGCCGCAAACCCTATTCTGTTGTTTTACTCGATGAAATCGAGAAAGCTCATCCGGATGTATTCAACTTATTGCTGCAGGTTATGGATGAAGGGCGTTTAACGGATAGTCTGGGCCGCAGAATAGACTTCAAGAACACCATTCTTATCCTGACTTCGAATGTCGGAACCCGACAGTTGAAGGACTTCGGTAAAGGAATAGGTTTCAACAGTTCTATTTCCAGTGAAAATGATAAAGAATTCTCCAGAGGGGTTATTCAGAAAGCATTGAACAGAGCTTTTGCGCCCGAGTTCCTGAACAGGGTCGATGATATAATAATGTTTGATCAATTGGAGAAAGATTCCATATACAAAATCATAGATCTGGAACTCAAAGGATTCTATTCAAGAGTTGAAAACTTAGGATATAAGTTAAGTATTACAGAAAAAGCGAAGGAGTTTATTGCCTCTAAAGGTTACGATATACAATTCGGGGCAAGACCTCTAAAAAGAGCTATCCAGAAGTATCTTGAAGATGAATTGGCAGAGATGATCATTAAATCGGATGTCAAAGAAGGAGATTCCATTACTGTCGACTTTGACTCCAACGAACAAAAGATCATTACTCAGGTGGAAAAACCAAAGAAAAAAGCTAAAAAGGAAGATTAATTCTTCTCTAAATAATGTATGGAAAGAGGTATCTCAAAGTGAGATACCTCTTTTTTATTATCTCTCTTCAACCAATCAAACGGGAAACAGACCTGTCATTACGTAGAATCAACTCGCTGAGATATACATCTGAGCATCTCTGAGATGTACATCTGAGAGGCTTGACTGTGCTTTGCACCACTACCCTCGGATGTACATCTCAGAGATGCTCGGATGTACATCCCACCGCATTCAACAACTATCTATTAACAATCATATATAATTAACCAATGGTTTGCTACTCCAATAAAGCATGATTGATAACGGCAACAGTTCAGGACAAAATGACAGACTTGTTAACTGGCATTTTTTTTGAGTAATTTTGGACAAATAATTGTTACAAATATTAAATATTAAATAATTAAATAACTATGAGTACTAAGAAACAAACCGGTCACATTGGGGTAACGACCGAAAATATTTTCCCCGTTATCAAAAAGTTTCTTTACAGTGATCACGAAATATTTCTTCGTGAACTCGTTTCTAATGCAGTAGATGCTACTCAAAAATTAAAGACCTTGTCATCGGTAGGTGAATTTGGCGGTGAATTAGGAGATTTAAGTATCCGTGTCAGCATCAATGAAAAAAAGAAAACATTAACCATTTCCGATCGCGGCGTAGGGCTTTCCGCAGAAGAAATTGAAAAATACATCAACCAGATTGCTTTCTCCAGTGCCAACGACTTCCTGGATAAATACAAAGACAATGCAAATTCCATCATCGGACATTTCGGATTAGGCTTTTACTCTGCTTTTATGGTTGCGAAAAAAGTTGAAATAATCACCAAGTCATGGAAAACTGAAGCTCCAGCCATGAAGTGGGAATGCGACAGATCGCCCGAATATACGATGAGCGAAACAAAAAAAGAAGACCGTGGAACGGATATTATCCTATACATCGATGATGAAAGCAAAGAATTCCTGGAAAAATCCAGAATAGAATCTTTATTGAAGAAATATTGCCGTTTCTTGCCCATACCCATCGTATTCGGTAAAAAAACAGAATGGAAAGACGGAAAGTCGGTTGAAACAGAAGAAGACAATGTAATCAACGACACCAATCCTTTGTGGACAAGAAAACCTTCAGAATTGACTGATGATGATTATATCAAATTTTATAAAGAACTTTATCCGTTTAGCGAAGATCCTCTCTTCTGGATCCATTTGAATGTGGATTATCCTTTTAACCTTACAGGAATTTTATATTTCCCAAAAGTGAAGAGCGGAATCGATCTTCAAAAAAACAAAATACAATTATACAGCAATCAGGTGTATGTAACGGATTCCGTAGAAGGTATCGTACCGGAATTCTTAACCCTTCTTCATGGAGTGATAGACTCTCCGGATATACCGTTGAACGTTTCCAGATCGTATCTGCAATCGGATAGCAATGTGAAGAAAATTTCTACTTACATCACGAAGAAGGTAGCCGATCGTTTGGACGAAATATTTAAGAATAACCGTCCGCAGTTTGAAGAAAAATGGAGCAGCCTGAAGATATTCATCGAATATGGTATGATTACCGAAGAGAAATTCTCTGAAAGAGCGATGAAATTCGTTTTACTGGAAGATGTAGAAAAGAAATTTTTTACTCTGGATGAATACAAAACATTGGTTTCGGCCAACCAGACAGACAAAGAAGGTTCATTGATCTATCTGTATACCACAAATAAAGATGAACAATACGCTTACATCGATGAAGCCAAAGAAAAAGGATACAATGTATTGATCATGGACGGACAATTGGATAATCATTTCATGAATACCCTGGAGCAGAAACTGGAAAAAACACGTTTTGTACGTGTGGATGCCGACGTTCTGGAAAACCTGATCAAGAAAACGGATAATAAAGAAGTGAAGCTGACAGAAGAAGAACGGAATGCATTGATTGAAGTATTTAAGTCAGCTATCCCACCTATGGAAAAAACCGATTTTGTGGTAGGTTTTGAACATTTGGGAGAGAAAGCAAATCCGGTTACTATCACTCAAAATGAGTTTATGCGAAGAATGAAAGAAATGGCAGATATGCAACCGGGAATGAATTTTTACGGAGATATGCCGGTTTCCTATAACATGACCGTAAATCTGGATGCTCCGTCAGTAAAGAAAATTGAAGCTGATAAAGAAAATTCGAAAGAAACGGTAAGTCAATTGGTAGACCTGGCTTTGCTATCCAATGGTTTACTAAAAGGTGAACCTTTAAGCAAATTCATCAAAAGAAGTATCGATCTGATTTAATGATCTATGTAAAGTAAAAAAAGAAGTTGTTCCACAAGAATTTACAGCCCCTAAATCCCCTGAAGGGGACTTATAACTATCCAATATTAATTGCTCCTTTTAGGGGGTTGGAGAATAGACAACGAGATTCGACTTTTGGAGCAACTTCTTCTTTTATTATTTTACATGTTTTTATTTTATCTTATTTTAACTTTGCCTATAAAAAGAACCGATTTTTGCGGGGAGTAGTGATCTGTGTATTCTAATATTATGTA